>JASHRK010000113.1 GCA_030037405.1 Acidimicrobiales bacterium
CGCGATCTACGACACGATGAAGTTCGTGCGGCCGGACAAGTCCACCTTCTGTTTCGGGCAGGCCGCCTCGGCTGCCGCCGTCCTCCTCGCGGCGGGGACGCGGGGCAAGCGCTTCGCCCTGCCGCATGCCCGCATCCTCCTCCACCAGCCCTATGGCGGTGCCGCCGGCCAGGCGACCGACATCGAGCTCCAGGCGAAGGAGATCCTGCGCATGCGCGACCTCCTGAACGAGATACTCGCTGCCGACACGGGCCAGCCGATCGAGAAGATCCATACCGACACGGACCGAGACTTCATAATGAGTGCCGAGCAAGCACGGGACTACGGTGTCATCGACGAGGTGATCAGCACTAGGGAGACCGTCGGCGCTGTAGCAGCCGTCGGCGCGGCCTGACCGGGAGGCGTAGTGGCCAAGTTCGGCGACGGGGGGGAGCTCGTCAAGTGCAGCTTCTGCGGTAAGTCCCAGAAGCAGGTGAAGAAGCTGATCGCTGGGCCTGGCGTCTACATCTGCGACGAGTGCATCGAGCTGTGCAACGACATCATCGAAGAGGAGCTCTCCGAGCCCACAGAGGTCCACTTCGAGGATCTCCCCAAGCCGAAGGAGATCTTCGAGTTCCTGAACGACTACGTCGTCGGCCAGGAGCAGGCGAAGAAGATCCTCGCCGTCGCCGTCTACAACCACTACAAGCGTGTGCAGGCCGGGCTCTTCAAAGACGCAGAGGTCGAGATAGCGAAGTCCAACATCCTCCTTCTCGGCCCAACCGGGTGCGGCAAGACCTTGCTCGCCCAGACGCTCGCCCGCATGCTCAACGTCCCCTTCGCCATCGCGGACGCGACGGCGCTCACCGAGGCGGGCTATGTCGGCGAGGACGTCGAGAACATCCTTCTCAAGTTGATCCAGGCGGCCGACTACGACGTGAAGAAGGCCGAGACCGGGATCATCTACATAGACGAGATCGACAAGATCGCCCGCAAGTCGGAGAACCCTTCGATAACCCGCGACGTCTCGGGCGAAGGCGTGCAGCAAGCGCTCCTCAAGATCCTCGAGGGCACGACGGCCTCGGTCCCGCCCCAGGGAGGGCGCAAGCATCCGCACCAGGAGTTCATCCAGATCGACACGACGAACATCCTGTTCATCTGCGGGGGTGCCTTCGCCGGTCTCGACAAGATCATCGAGAGCCGGATCGGCCGGGCCGGGATCGGGTTCCGCGCCGAGGTGCGGCGGGGAAAGCGCTGGGACGAGGGCGAGCTCCTGATGCAGGTGCTCCCCGAAGACCTCCTCAAGTTCGGTCTGATCCCGGAGTTCGTGGGGCGCCTGCCCGTCATCGGAGCGGTCTCCAGCCTCGACCGCGAGGCGCTCGTCCGCATCCTCGTGGAGCCGAAGAACGCTCTCGTCAAGCAGTACCGGCGAGTCTTCGAGCTCGACAGCGTGGAGCTCGACATCTCCGAGGATGCCTTGGAGGCGATCTCCGACCTCGCCATGTTGCGGGGCACGGGGGCGCGGGGGCTGCGCGCCATCCTCGAGGAGGTCCTTCTCGAGGTCATGTACGACCTCCCGAGCCGTGAGGACATCGGCCGCTGCGTCGTCGACCGCTCCGTCGTCCTAGAGCGCGTCGCCCCCTCGCTCGTCCCCCGCTCGGCAGTGGACAAGCCGGAGCGTTCCCGCCGGGCGGCGTCCTGAGAGTCGCACCTCGCGTGTCCTTCCCGTCGTGCTCGACAGAAGGATCAAGGCACTGAGCGAGACCGGGCCCTTCTCGCCGCCCGCCAACGGCCCGGGCGGCGCCAGCATCGGCGAGGCCCTCGCCTGGCTCGATCGGCATATCAACCTGGAGCTCATCGAGTCGGGTCGGGCGGGCCGCTACGGTGAGCCGTCCCTCGAGCGCATCCGCGTGCTCGCCGACGCCATGGGCGACCCTCAGGCCGCCTATCCCGTCGTGCACGTCACGGGGACGAACGGCAAGGGCTCGACCACCCGGATGATCGCCGCCCTGCTCCGGGCGAGCGGCCTGCGGGCGGGCGCCTACATGAGCCCGCACGTGCGGCGGATAAACGAGCGTTTTGCTATCTCGGACGAGCCGATCACTGACGCCGACCTTGCCGTCCATCTCGGCGCGCTGGCCGAGCTGGAGCGGTTTCTCGGCGTGCGGGCGACTTGGTTCGAGCTCGTCACAGCGGCCGCGTTCCGCTGGTTCGCAGACGAGGCGGTCGAGGCGGCCGTCGTCGAGGTCGGCCTCGGCGGGCGCTACGACGCCACCAACGTCGCCCAGGGCGCCGTCGCCGTCGTGACCAACGTCGAGCTCGACCACACCGACATCCTCGGGCCCACCCGCTCCCACATCGCAGCCGAGAAGGCGGGCATTATCAAAAAGGGCGCCGTCGTCATACTCAACGAGACCGATCCGGAGGTGGCGAGCCTCTTCGAGGAGGAGGCCGGCCGAGTCGGTGCCGCCGCCGTCTGGCATCGAGGGGCCGACTTCGGCGTTGAAGATCCCCGTCTCGGAGTGGGCGGCCGTGTCGTCAACCTCTTCACACCGGCGGAGAGGTACGAGGACGTCTTCGTCGCCCTCCGCGGGGCCCACCAGGCCGATAACGCAGCCGTGGCGCTGGCGGCTACCCAAGGCTTTCTCGGGGAGGTCCTCCCCGACGACGTCGTGCGGGAGGGCTTCGCCTCGGTCACGGTGCCGGGCCGGCTCGAAGTCGTGCGCCGGCACCCGCTCGTCGTGCTCGATGCCGCCCACAACGCCGCTGGGGCGGTGGCCCTCCGAGCCGCTCTCGACGAGGACTTCTCCGGCGCACGTCGGGTCGTCGTCGTGATGGGGAGCCTCGGCCGGCGCGACCCGGGCGCTTTCCTCCGGGAGCTGCAAGACGATCGGCTGAGCGCCGTCATCGCCTGCGCCCCGGCGAGCCCGCGAGCGTTGCCGGCGAGCGCCGTGATCGAGGCCGCACGCGACCTCGGGATCGACGTGCAGGACGGCGGAGAGGTGCCGGAGGCGGTCGAGCGGGGGCTCGCCCTTGTCGAGGAGAATGACCTCTTGCTTGTGACCGGGTCCTTCTACGTCGTCGGGGCAGCACGCGGCCATCTCGTCGAGGGCGGCTAGCCTGTCGCCTTCGTGGGCAGGACCCTCGTGATCGCCAAGCCGGACGCCGTCACCCGCGGCCTCGTGGGAGAGATCCTCCGCCGGCTCGAGCAAAAGGGGCTCAAGCTAGTAGCCGGCGAGCTTCGCACCATCGACGAGAAGACGGCAGAGCGACACTACGCCGAGCACGTCGACAAGAGCTTCTACAGAGATCTCGTGGCCTTCATCACGCGCGCTCCCTCCTTCGTGATGGTCGTCGAGGGGCCGGAGGACACCTGGCGGATCGTCCGTATCCTGATGGGACCTACCAACCCGGCGGAGGCTCCACCCGGGACGATGCGAGGCGACTTCGGCACCGTCATTGCCGAGAACCTCGTCCACGGCTCCGACGGGCCCGACTCGGCGAAGCGGGAGATCGACATCTTCTTCCCCGGGCTCGCCTGATCTCTCTCCCCGCGCTCGGGCTCGTGGGAGTCCTGGCTCCAGGAGCCACGGCGGCAGGAGTCCGTCCACCCGTCTTGCGCGTCAGCGCAGGAGTCGGCTAACCCCGCCTTGAGCGGGAGCGACCGATCTCGTAGCCTTGTGGTGACCGCTCCGCTCGAAGCCCCCCAAAAGGAGCTCTTCTTCTCATGGCCGACAACGCGCTCTCCTTCATAGGCCGCGACATGGCCGTCGACCTCGGAACCGCCAACACGCTCGTGTACGTACGGGGGAAGGGGATAGTCCTCAACGAGCCGTCGGTCGTCGCCATCGACGTGAAGGTGGGCCATCCCCTTGCCGTCGGCGTCGAGGCGAAACGAATGATCGGTCGCACGCCGAGCAACATCCAGGCGATCCGGCCGTTGAAGGACGGAGTCATCGCCGACTTCGAGATCTGCGAGATGATGCTGCGCTACTTCATCCGGCGCGTCCACCCGAGGCGTTTCTCCAAGCCGCGGATGGTGATCTGCGTACCCTCGGGGATAACAGGCGTCGAGAAACGTGCCGTCCAGGAAGCCGCCGAGTATGCCGGTGCCCGCAAGGCCTACATCGTCGAAGAGCCGATGGCGGCTGCCATCGGTGCCGGTCTCCCGATACACGAGCCGACCGGCAACATGGTCGTCGACATTGGCGGCGGCACGACCGAGGTCGCCGTCATCTCGCTCGGCGGCATCGTCGTGAGCCAGTCGATACGAATCGGTGGTGACGAGCTAGACGAGGCGATCATCTCGTTCGTGAAGAAGGAGTACTCCCTCGCCCTCGGCGAGCGCACGGCGGAGGAGATCAAGATAGCCCTCGGTTCGGCATGCGAGCTCGAGGAGGAGCTGCATGCCGAGATCCGGGGCCGCGACCTCGTCACCGGCCTCCCCAAGACCGTTGTCACCACTACCGAGGAGATCCGCAAGGCGATCGAGGAGCCCGTCGCCGCCATCGTCGACGCCGTGAAGGTGACTCTCGACCGCTGCCCGCCGGAGCTCGCCGCAGACATCATGGAGCAGGGGATCGTCCTCACCGGCGGCGGGGCACTTCTCCACGGGCTCGACGTGCGGTTGCAGGCCGAGACTCACATGCCCATCGTCGTCGCGCCCGACCCGCTCAACTGCGTCGCCCTCGGCAGCGGAATGTGCCTCGAGGAGTTCGACGCGCTGAAGCAAGTGCTGAGCTCCTCGTCAAACCGCTGAATCCGAGGTCGCCTTGGCGACGTCACGGCGGAACACGAGCCAGCGTCTCACCCTTGTCATACTCGTGCTCGCCTCGATCACGGCGATCACGCTCGACTATCGGGGGCCCGTCAGCCACGCCCTCGACTCCGTGCGCAACGGCGCCAGGGACGCCGTCTCGCCCATCCAGCGAGTGCTCGCGGACGCCTTTCATCCCATCGGGGACTTCTTCGCAGGGGCGGTCAACTACGGCGCCCTCGCCAACGAGAACGCACGCCTGAGAGAGCAGCTCGGCAACGTCCGACGGGACGAGCTCGAGAACGCCGGCGCCGAGCAACAGCTGCAGGAGCTTCTCGCCCAGGAGGGCCTGCCCTACCTCCAGAACTCGAAGTCCGTCGTCGCAAGCGTCATGGCGGGACCGAGCTCGAACTACGAGCTGACGATCGAGATCAACCGGGGAACGGCCGACGGGGTGGGTGTCGGCATGCCAGTCGTCGCCGGCGCCGGCCTCGTCGGAACAGTGATACAGGCGGGTGCTACGACAGCGGTGGTGAGGTTGATCACGGATCCGCGTTCGAGCGTCGGGGTGCGTTTTGCCGACGGGACCGTAGCGGTCGCCGACGGCCAGGGGCTCGGTCAGCCGCTCACCCTCGAGCAGGTTCCGGCGAGCGCCCCCCTGCCAAAGCGCGGTCAGGGCATCGACACGAGCGGGCTCGAGGGGGCCGCGTTCCCAGCCGGCATCCCTGTAGGTACGGTGTCTGAAGTGAAGGGCACGGGCGGAGGTTTTACTCGTCAGGTATGGGTGAAGCCCGTCGCCGACCTGAGCGGGCTCCAGTACGTGGCCGTCGTGCAATGGCTGCCGGCACCATGACCTGGCGCATCTGGACACGGCTCGTCGTGCTCGGGCTGGTGTGCGTCGTCGTCCAGGTCGGGATCCTCGACCGTGTGCAGCTCGGTGGAGCGCACCCGGACGCGTGGCTTCTCGTCGCCATCGTCGCCGGGCTCGTCGCCGGCCCGCAGCAAGGAGCCGTCGTCGCCTTCCTCGCCGGGCTCGTCGCCGACCTCTTCGTGGTGACGCCATTCGGGGTCTCTTCGCTCTGCTACGTGCTCGTCGCCTTCGCCGTCGGCATCCTCGCGCCCCTCGGCTCGGGTCGGGTGACCCACGGCTCGCAGGTGGTCATCGCGTTCGTGGCGAGCGTCGTCGGCTCGCTCCTGTACGAGGGGATCCTCACGCTGCTGGGTCAGCCCCACCTGGCGCGCGGCCAGCTTGTGAACGTGCTGGCCGTCGTAAGCATCGCCAACGCCGTCCTCGTGCTCCCTGCGAACGCTGCCATGACATGGGTCTTCGCAAAGTCGGGTGCGAGCCAGCGCGAGTTCGGCGCCGCCGGTGGGAGCGGGCTGCGATGAGCGGGGAAGGCACGAACGGCGACGGCGGGGCGCGGTACGGGCCACAGGAGCCTCGCCCCGTACGGCATGTGCGGGCCATACGGCCCGTACGGCCCGTGTCCCAGGCGGCAGAGCCCGAGCAACGCCGAGCGAGCCCCCGCCAGGGGACGAGCCCTCTCAAGAGGCTGGAGGACGAGGAGAAGGAGCAGGCGAGGCGGACCGAGTCCGTCCGCTTCGGCTTCCGCCTCAGCGTCATGGGGCTTCTCGTGCTCTGCCTCTTCTCGGTGATGGTCTTCCGGCTCTGGTCCTTGCAGGTGCTCCACAGCTCCTCGGCCAGGGCAGACGTGGCGGCGTCGACGACTCGTGACGTCACCGTCAGCGCTCCGCGAGGGCTTATCGAAGCGCGGGGAGGCCAGGTCCTCGTCTCCGACAAGGTCCAGGCTGTCGTGACGCTGAACCGCCAGGTCGCCGCCGACCGGCCGGCCGTCGTCGCCCGCCTGGCGGTTGTCCTCGGGATCACCGTCGCCGACATCAAGGCGGACCTCGACGACGATCAGCTCTCGCCCTACGAGCCCGTGCCCGTCGAGGTCGGGGCACCTGCGACCGTGGTCGTCTACCTCGCCGAGCACGCCTCGATGTTCCCGGGCGTGAGCGTCAGCAACGTCGCCGAGCCCCACTACGACTACGGCGACCTGGCGGCCCAGACGCTCGGTTACATCGGCGACATCAACCCCTCGGAGCTGAAGGAGGACAAAGGTCAGGGCTACGTAGCCGGCGACGAGATCGGCCAGGCCGGGATCGAGGCGTCCTACGAGCGGTACCTGCGGGGCGTAGAGGGATCGAAGGAACTCTTGGTCGACGCCGACGGCGACGTCGTCGGGACAAAGAGCGTCAAGGCGGCCAAGCCCGGCGACGACGTCGTCCTCAACCTCGACGTCGGTCTGCAGGAGCAGGCGCAGAAGGACCTGGCAGCGCAGATCGCCTATCTGGACTCGACCGGCGAGCCCGTCGACCAGGGTGCCGTCGTAGTCGAGGACCCGCAAGACGGCGCCATTCTCGCCATGGCCTCCCTCCCCACTTACGATCCCTCGTGGTGGGTGGGAGGCATCTCGACGGCGCACTGGAACGACCTCAACGAGGCGAGCGCCCACGACCCGCTTCTCAACCGGGTGACCGCCGGCCTCTACACGCCGGGGTCCACCTTCAAGATCGCCACTGCCACTGCGGCGTTGAACGACGCCGAGTACCTGCCGCCATACGGCGAGACCTTGACCGCCAACACCTACATCTCGGACCCCGGGTACTTCACGATTCCCGACTGCAGCAGCGGCTGCACCTTCCAGGACGACGAGAGCTCCGGATGCGGCTCCTGCAACATCGTGACGGCCATCGCCATGTCCGACGACGTCTTCTTCTACACGCTCGGCTACTGGTTCTACGAGCAGAGCAAGCAGTACGGGCCCGACCCGATACAGAAGGTTGCAGCGGAGTACGGCCTCGGGCAGCCGACCGGGATCGACCTCCCCGGTGGCAACCTCACCGAGGAGTCGCAGGTGGACTCGCCAGAGTTGCGCGTAGAGCAGCACAAAAGCGATCCGTCCGTCTTCCCCTACACCTACTACGGGCCCGGGGATGCCATCGAGACCGCCTTCGGTCAGGGTGAGACGGTCATCACTCCGCTTCAGCTCGCCGACGCCTACTCGACCTTCGCCAACGGCGGGACGAGGTACGCCCCCGAGGTCGCCTCCGAGATCATCTCGCCCGACGGCAAGCTCGTGAAGAAGATCAAGCCCAAGGTGATGGGCCACGTGCACCTGCCGGCATCGACCCGCGACACGATGCTGCAGGGCTTCGAGGAGGAGGTCACGAGCCCGATCGGCACCGGGTACCCGCCAGCGCAGCTCACCGACTACCCCTACTCCGAGCTGCCGATTGCCGGTAAGACGGGCACCTCCCAGATCAATCCGACCAACCCGAACCTGACTAACGCCCTCTATGTCGCCTTCGGGCCGACCTCGGACCCGAAGTACTGCATCGCCGTCGTCATCCCGAACGGCGGCTACGGGGACGAGGCGGCGGCGCCCGTCGCCTTCCGGCTCTTCGAGTACCTGATAAAGCACCCCGTCGGGAAGGTGACGCCGAAGGTCCCCCAAGGCGCCGGCTAGATCCCCGGAGGGGCCGGCCGGCGCGCGAGTAGACTGGGCTGCGAGATGACGACGTCACGAGCACCTCAGATACTGCGGTCGGCTCCCGCGTTCGCCGTCTGTGCCGTCCTTTGCTGCCTCGTAGGGCCGAGCGTGCTCAGTCTCCTCGGTGCTCGCGGGGGAGAGGACGAGGGCACGATGCTCCTCACTGAACGAGGCGCCTGCAATCGGCGCGTCGCTGCACCCGAGTGCGCAGCGCCGGACCTGCAGGTGTCGACGGCACGCACACGTTGTGTGCCCGCGAGAAGGGATTTCCCAGATGTCAGAATCCGTCGCCGAGCAGCAGGCGCCAGAACCGCCTGCCGGGGACGGCTCACCTCAGAACGAGCCGTCGGACCACCCGGGCGCGCCGGAGCGGTCGGGTGCACCGACCCCTAAAGGGCAACAGCCGCCGGGGCAGGCACAGCAGTCGGAGCAGGCGCAGCAGCCGGAAACGGCGCCGCCTGTCGAACCGAACGGTAGGCGCAGGCCACAGATAGGCGACACGCGGCCTGCGCCGTCGCCCTTGCCGCAGCGACCGATCCGAGACGCTCTGTCGGCGAGTCAGGCTGCGGGCAGCCAGTCCACGGCGGGTGGCGGTGGCCAGGCGGGCGGTGCACAGGGAGGCGGTGCACAGGCAGCGAGCGGCGCGGGGCGTTCCCGTCGCCGCCGGGGAGGCCGGGGGCGGAGCCGCGGGAGCGGTATCGCGGCGGGCGCTTCTGGCACTGCGGAGGTGCGCCAATCCGAACAGGGGCCCGAACCTCGGCCCGCCGATGGTCGGAGCGAGCCTCGGCCTGCCGAGGACGGGCGCGAGCCGACCCGGGAGCAGGGGCGCGAGCCCGCCCGTGAGCAGGGGCGGCGCCGATCGCGCGAGCGCGGGCGCAAGGCGGTTGGGCGGTACCTCATGTGCGTCCACGTCGAGCCCGAGGCGACCCAGATCGCAGTTCTCGAGGGGCGGGCGCTCGTCGAGCACTACGTCGCCCGCCCGCAGGACGACGCTCACCAGATAATCGGCAACATCTACCGCGGGCGTGTGAAGAACGTCCTTCCCGGCATGGAAGCCGCTTTCGTGGACATCGGGACGCCCAAGAATGCCGTCCTCTACTGGGGCGACGTCTCCTACGACCGCGACGACATCGACCGGCAGCCGGGAGCCGACCGTATCGAGCACCTACTGCGCCCGGGGCAGACGATCGTCTGCCAGGTGACGAAGAACCCGATCGGGCTGAAGGGTGCGCGCCTCACCCAGGAGGTGTCGCTCCCGGGGCGTTTCGTCGTGCTCGTTCCTGACTCGAGCACGTATGGGATCTCCCGCCGCCTCGACGACAACGAGCGCAAGCGGCTCCGTCGCATTCTCGACGAGGTGAAGCCCGAGAACCACGGCCTCATCGTTCGCACCGCCGCCCAGGGCGCCTCCAAGGAGGACCTGCGTCGCGACGTGCTCCAGCTCGTGGCGAAGTGGGAGGAGATCGACGAGCGTGCCCGGCGCAAGCCTGCTCCATCTCTCCTTTACTCCGAACCTCACCTCGCGGTGCGCATCATCCGGGAGGAGCTGACCGACGAGCACCGGGCGGTCCTCATCGACGATCGTGAGCTCTACGAGGTCGTGCAGTCCTACGTTGCCGAGTTCGACCCGACCCTCGCCGAGCGCGTCGAGTTCTACGACCGGAGCACCGAGCCGCTCCCCCTCTTCGAGCGCCACCATGTGCACGAGCAGCTCCACAAGGCGCTCGACCGTAAGGTCTGGCTGCCCTCGGGCGGTTCCATCATCATCGAGCGGACCGAAGCTCTTACCGTGATCGACGTGAACACCGGCAAGAACGTCGGCTCCTCCAGTCTCGAAGAGACGGTGTTCGAGAACAATCTCGAGGCTGCCGAAGAAGTCGCCCGCCAGCTTCGCCTGCGCGATATCGGCGGCATCATCGTCATCGACTTCATCGACATGGAGATCAAGGCCAACCGGCAGGCCGTCCTGGCGGCGTTCAAGACGGCGCTGGCGCGGGACAAGACCCCGACTCAGGTGTTCGACATCTCCGAGCTCGGGCTCGTCGAGATGACGCGAAAGAGAGTTGGGGAAGGTCTCGTCGAGACGCTCTCCCAGATCTGTCCGATGTGCAAAGGGCGCGGCATCGTCTTCGAAGAGGGCTCGGTCGCCTGACCGAACGTGGCTCTCCGGTGCCGGAAGGAGCCGGGGAGCACGCCGGAGGTAAGCACGCGCCCTGATATCCTGATCGTCTTATGTACGCCGTGATCGATGCCGGAGGCAAGCAGGCGCGTGTCGAGGTCGGTGACCTCGTCGACGTGGAGCTTCT
Organism: Acidimicrobiales bacterium; assembly: GCA_030037405.1. Classification (GTDB taxonomy): domain Bacteria; phylum Actinomycetota; class Acidimicrobiia; order Acidimicrobiales; family Bog-793; genus JOPF099. Next base: position 10,599 of record JASHRK010000113.1, read on the forward strand.
TTCGTCCGAGGAGGGGTCCGAGGTCAGCCTGAAACCTCTTCTCGTGGTCGAAGGTGAGAACGTGCTCGCAGGTGCTGGCTCGCTCGCCGACGCCGCTGTCACGGCGACCGTGATCGGCGAGACGTTAGGCCCGAAGATCACCGGCTTCACCTACAAGCCGAAGACCCGGCAGAGACGGCGCTATGGGCACCGGCAGCGGTACACCATGCTCGAGATCACCCGCATCACCGGCATGGGGCTCGACACGAACGACGGTGCAGACACGACCGACAGCGCCGACACGGCCGACACCGTCGACACGACGGACACGGCCGAGAGCGCCGACACCGTCGACACGGGCGAGAGCTAGGAGCGGGGATGTCCAAGACCAAGGGTGGTGGCTCGACCCGCAACGGCCGGGAGTCGAACGCGCAGCGCCTCGGGGTGAAGGTGTACGACGGGACGACGGTGAGGGCGGGCTCGATAATCGTGCGCCAGAGAGGAACGAAGTTCCATCCTGGCGTGAACGTCGGGCGTGGCAAGGATGACACGCTCTTCGCCTCTGCCGACGGGCGAGTCAAGTTCGGCGCTCGCCGCGGCCGCCGCCTCGTGGACGTCCTGCCCGGCGAGGGATGACGCGAGGCGGGAGATGACCCCGCCGCGTAGAGGCCGCCTGCTGGTCGCGGCGCCGAGCCTCGACGACCCGAACTTCTTCCGTACGGTCGTCCTCCTGCTCGCCTACGACGAGCAGGGTGCCCTCGGAGTCGTGCTGAACCGCCCGAGCGAGATACCCGTGGCGGAGCTCGTTCCTACCTGGGCTCTGTCTGCCTCGACACCAGGCGTTGTGTTCAGCGGTGGACCGGTGCAGCAGAACGCGGCGATATGCGTCGGCTGTCACGGCGTCACGTCGGCGACTGGCGTCGTCGACGGGGCCGTCGGCGAGCAGGGGCCGAACGGCGACGAGCCCGGCGGCGACGAGCCCGGCGGCGACGAGGAGGGTGACGGCGGGGAGCTCGTTGGCGGGTTCTCACCTCTCACTTCCACCCTCGGCACGGTGGACCTCCACCGCGAGCCGGAGGACATCTCCGTCAAGCTCGAGGGGCTGAGGATCTTCAAGGGTTACGCCGGATGGGGGGGCGGGCAGCTCGACGACGAGATCGCCGACTCGGCTTGGATCGTCGTCGAGTGCTCTTCTTCCGACGTCCTCACTGAAGAGCCGGGCACGCTCTGGGAGCGGGTGCTACGCCGGCAGGGCGGGTGGCTCTCCGTGCTCGCCCGCCATCCTGTCGACCCCTCCGTCAACTGACCCGCCATCATGGCCGGGTTCGTCGACGAAGCTCAGGTACACGTGAAGGCGGGTGACGGTGGTGCCGGCGCTGTCTCGTTTCGCCGGGAGGCGCACGTCGCCAAGGGCGGGCCGGACGGCGGCGACGGCGGTGACGGCGGTGACGTCTACCTCGAGGCTTCGAGGGACGTCGTCTCCCTCCTCGCCTTCGCCGACCATCCCCATCGGCGAGCCTCCAACGGAACCCATGGCGCCGGCAAGCGCCGCCACGGGAGGAGGGGCGCCGACCTCGTCGTGCCGGTGCCCGAGGGAACTCTTGTGCGCTCGGCGGCGGGGGACGTGCTCGCCGACCTCGTGGGGGAGGGGGAGCGTTACCTGGCGGCAGGCGGTGGGCGTGGCGGGCACGGGAACGCGAGGTTCCTTACGAACCGGCTGAGGGCTCCCGCCTTTGCCGAGCAGGGTGAGGTCGGAGAAGAACGCTGGCTCGAGCTCGAGCTCGAGCTCATCGCCGACGTCGCCCTCGTCGGCTTCCCGAATGCGGGAAAGTCGACGCTCGTGGCAAGCGTCTCGGCGGCCAGGCCGAAGATCGCCGACTACCCGTTCACGACCCTCGTCCCCAACCTCGGCGTCGTGAGCGCCCGCGGGGGGGCGCAGTTCGTGATAGCCGACATTCCCGGCCTCGTCGAAGGGGCAGCGGAGGGGAGAGGGCTGGGGCATCGTTTCTTGCGTCACGTCTACAGGGCGCGAGTGCTCCTGGTGCTGGCCGATCTCGCTTCTGCCGAGGGGAGGTCTCCGGCCGAGCAGGTGCCCGTCCTCCTCGACGAGCTCGGTCGCTTCCGCCCCGAGCTTCTCGACCGGCCCCGGGTCGTGGTGGGCTCACGTGCCGACGCCATCCCTCTTGCGGAGCGTCCCGCCGCGTCCTCGTACGGCGCGGCGGGCGAGATCTCCTCGGTCACGGGTGAGGGCATCGACGCTCTTGTGAGCGAGCTCGCCCACCTCGTCGAGGACGCCCGGCGCGCATCGCCGGCACCCCGGACGGCACCCGTCGTCCACAGACCGTTGCCGCAGACCGTCACGGTCGGCCGGGAGGGGGGCGGTTACGTCGTAACGGGACGGGAGGCGGTCCGAGCCGTCGCCTTCTCCGATCTCACCAACCCGGATGCTCTCGAGCTCGCCCACCGGCGTCTCCGCGGCCTCGGGGTGGACAGAGCGCTCCGGCGCGCCGGGGCGAGAGAGGGCGACCTGGTGCGCATCGGCGACCTCGTCTTCTCCTACGAGCCGGACTGACACAGGTGCACCCGACACTATGACGGTCGTCGTCAAGATCGGGACGAGCTCGGTCACCCGTGGGGACGGGCTCGTCGACGTCGATGCCGTCGACCGGCTCGCCAGGGAGGTCTCGTCCCTCCGGGCGATTGGGCACCGGGCGGTTCTCGTCACCTCCGGGGCCGTCGCCGCCGGGGTGGCCGCTCTCGCTCCCGCCGGCAGGCGCCCGAGCGACCCGGTCACCCTCCAGGCGCTCGCTTCGATCGGCCAGCACCGCCTCATGCGCGTCTACGACGACGTCTTTGCCGCTGCCGGCATGGTCGTCGGCCAGGTGCTGCTCGCCCCCGTCGACTTCGCCGAGCGCAGGCGGTACCTGCACGCCCGCGACACGCTCAACAGGCTGCTCGAGCTCGGCGTGGTGCCCGTCGTGAACGAGAACGACGCCATCGCGGACGACGTCATCTCCTTCGGCGACAACGACACCCTGGCGGCTCTCGTAGCCCATCTCCTCCGAGCCGAGCTCCTCGTGCTCCTCACCGATCTCGCCGGCCTGTTCTCCGCCGACCCGAAACTCGAGCCTGCGGCGACGCTCATCGAAGAGGTTCGGGAGATCGACCACGCCCTCGAGCAGGCGGCGGGCGGGCCGGGATCGGAGGCAGGGCGGGGAGGTATGTCGTCCAAGCTCGCTGCCGCCAAGATGGCGGCCTGGTCGGGCGTTCGCACTGTGATCGCAGCCGCCGAGAGGCCGTCGGTGCTCGTGGACGCCGTTCGCGGCGAGGCTCGGGTGGGTACCATCGTCGCCCCACGAGCCCGCAGCCTGCCGGCTCGCAAGCTCTGGATCGCCTTTGCCCTCCGTCCGCGCGGTCGCGTCCTCGTGGACGAGGGGGCTCGGCTAGCCGTCGTCGAGCGCTCGACGAGCCTGCTCGCCGCCGGCGTGAGGAGAGTCGAAGGTGCCTTTGCCGTCGACGACGCCGTCGAGATCGCCGGACCGGACGGAGTCGTCTTCGCGAAGGGGATAGTCCAGCTCGGCTCGGACAGGGCCGGCGAGTGGGTTGGGCGGCGCACGAGCGAGCTCCCGCCCGGGCTCGCCGACGAGGTGGTCCACCGCGACGACCTCGTCGTCCTCGCGACCGGGTGAGCGCGGGCGCCTCTCGGACGGCGCCCGCGGGGCCAGGCCGAGCTCACCGGCTGCGTGGGGCGGTGGCCTCGGACAACTAGCGTGTCCGACCATGCCAGCCAGTGACCTGCTCTTCGTGCCGACCGATGGCGAAGGGATCCAGCGCCATGGGACCGGAGAAGTCCGATGGCCTCTTCCGGGCAAGGACGGGCCAGGAGAGCCGGTCGCCAACGGGGAGGGGCTCGTCCTTCTCGATCTCGAGGGTCTTCTCGGCGAGCTCGGGGAGCGCATCTACGTCGCCGAATGGGTAGAGGAGCCACAAAGCGCCCGGCTCGTCTCGGAGACGAGCTGGGACCCGCGGGTGGCCGCCAAGTTCGCCCTCGACTGCGCCGAGCATGCCATCTCCGACGCCGGCAAGCTCAAGCTTCCGAGCGGCTCGTCACTCGGGGATGTGCTCGCCGCCGCCAGCCGTTACCTCGAGGCGGGCGGGGACACCGGGGCCGAGCAGCTCGGCCTCCTCCGGCGGGTTTCCCGCATCGCGCAGGCTCACCGGCTGCGCAAGCTCGGGACCGAGATGGCGTCGGTCGCCTTCGAGATCACCCGCGAGGACGAGCGGGAGGATCTCGACGCCTTGGACGATCCGGCCTTCACCTCGGTCGCCTCGGCGCGTGACGCAGTGCTCGCCGTCGTCGAGGCGGTCCACCACGCCGGCCGAACGCACCTGTTCGCAGACGAGGAGGGGCGATACGAGGAGGAGGCGGAGAGCGCTCCGGCCTCCTCCGGGCCGATCGGCACGCCATGGGGAAGCTTCAGCATCGGGAGGGGGGCACTCCTTCCCGCCTGGGTGGCGGCGAGAAACGCAGCCGAGCGGGCGCGCCAGGCCGTGGGAGGCGAAGGGGAGGCCGGGAAAGACAGCCCTGCATCTGGCGGAGCCGAGCTCTCGTT
>JASHRK010000114.1 GCA_030037405.1 Acidimicrobiales bacterium
CGTCGCGCGCAAGCCCGTCCTGCACGAGCCCGTCCAGCGCTAGTCCGTCCAGCGCAGGGCCGTCAACCAGAGCTTGGGCAACGGGGGCCGGGAGAACGTCCTCGCCCTTCCTGCTCGCCCCGACCTCGAGCGACGGGGCGGGGATGGTGGCTCTCACCTTGCGCGGGAGCCACCAGGAAGCGATGGCGGCGATCAGCGTCGCCGCGACGGCGAAGTCGAACGCCTCGTGCAGCCCGTTCCCGAACGGGGCCGCGATCAGGCTCGGGAAGAAGGAGCGACCTGTCAGATGGGCGACATGGGCGGGAGAGAGGTGAGAGAGGATGCCGGAAGGGCCAAGGAGCGTCTTGATCGGGTTGTAGCCGAGGAACGCCCCGAAGACCGAGGCGGTCGGCGGCAGCTTGGCCACCGCCGCGGCGGCGGCCTTCGGCACGCCCTCCCCGACAAGGCCTGCATAGAGCGAGTGGGGCAGGCTCGAGGAGAGGCCGACGATGATCAGGGTGAAGAAGATGCCGATCGAGAGCACCATCGCCGCGTTCTGCGCCGTCGTCGCCATCCCTCCGCCCTGACCGCGCTGGGCCGCCGGCAGGCTGTTCATGACGCCGGCACGGTTGGGCGATGCGAAGATGCCCATGGCGAGCCCGTTCGTGGCCAAGAGAAGGGCGAACCAGACGTAGTGGAAGTCGACCGGGAGCAACTCCAAGAGGATGAAGCTCCCCGCCGCGAGCAGCATGCCACCGGTCGCGAAGGGACGGGGACCGAAGCGGTCCGACAGGTGGCCGGAGAGCGGACCGGCGAGGAGGAAGCCGCCCGTGAGCGGGAGCATGTAGATCCCGGCCCAGAGAGGCGTCTGGGCGAAGCTGTACCCGTGCTCGGGGAGCCATATCCCCTGCAGCCAGACGATCATGATGAACATGAGGCCGCCTCGCCCGAGCGCCGCGAGAAAGCTCGCGAGGTTCCCGAGGGTGAAGGTGCGGATCCGGAAGAGCGACATCTTGAACATCGGCGCCTCGACCTTCGTCTCGATCACGACGAAGGCGACGAGAAGGGCGAAGCCCGCACAGAGCGCCGTGAGAACGAAGGGGCTCGTCCATCCCATCGTGCTCCCGCCATAGGGCTCGATCCCGTAGACGATGCCGACGAGGACGCCGACGAGGCCGAGGGCGAAGGCGAGGTTGCCGAGCCAGTCGATCTTCGCCGGCGTGCGGATGCCCTGGTCGCGAAGGTTGATGTAGCCCCAGATCGTGCCGGCGACGCCGACGGGCACGGAGATGAGGAAGACGAGGCGCCAGTCGATCGGTCCGAGGACGCCACCGAGCACGAGGCCGATGAACGAGCCTCCGATCGCCGCGATCTGGTTGACGCCGAGGGCGAGACCGCGCTGGTTAGACGGAAAGGCGTCGGTGATGATGGCGGCGGAGTTGGCGAACAGGAGGGCACCGCCAAGACCTTGGAAGAAACGCATGACGATGAGGAAGATCGCTCCCGCCGGACCGTGCAACCAGGTGATCGACAACATGATCGAGAAGATGGTGAACAGCAGGAAGCCGAGGTTGTACATCCGTACGCGGCCGTAGATGTCCCCGAGGCGCCCGAAGCTCACCACCAGCACGGCCGTCACGACCATGTAGCCCATGAGCATCCAGAGGAAGTAGCTCGTGTTGCCCGGAGCGAGTGGGTTGAGGTGGATGCCGCGGAAGATGTCCGGCAACGAGATGAGCACGATCGAGGAGTCGATCGTGACCATCAAGACGCCAAGCGTCGTGTTCGAGAGGGTCGACCACTTTCCCCGGTAACGCTCCTGCGCCGCCGCCGCCGGCGGCGGCGGACCACCGGGCTTCGAACCGTTCCTCATCGCACTCCTTTGCCGGCGCGCTCGCCGGCAGCAACCTGCACCGGGACAAGGTCGCCGGCCAGGCTGGCCAGGATCTCGACCCAGTCCGCCAGCTGGTCGTCTGACAGCCGCTCGACGAGGGCGTCGAGGGCGTGGCGTTGCGCCATCTCGTAGCGCTTGACGAGGCGCTTGCCCCTCTCGGTCCGAACGACCCGGACCACTCGGCGATCGCTCGGGTCAGAACGGCGCTCGGCGAGACCGTGGGAGACGAGCCGATCTGCCAACATGCAGGCGGCCGGTCCGGAGACCTCGAGGGCGCTCGCCAGCTCGCCCATCGTCTTTCCTGCGGAACCGAGCCGAGTGAGCGCCAGGAGCTGATGGGCGGTCACTGCCCCGAGCTCCGTCCGCAGGGCTTCGGGGACAGCTGCCTGCATGCGGGCGAGAACGGCGGGCCGGAGCTGCCAGAACCGTTCGAGCAGCTCGTCTCTCCGCACAGTTTCCACCCTACCTGCCTATCATAGAATTAACTATTAATCACATTACCGGTCGTGTCGAGGCACCCCGCCATCCCCCGGTGGCGGGCACCGAGAGCCGGTGGGTGCGGAGTTGCGTACCTGCTGAGCAGTTCGTATCATCAGAGCAGTCGAAGTTTCCTACTGAGAAACATCCCTTTTGCCCTACACTCATCCGGCTCGACGTGGCCTGTTCAGGAAACGGGGGAAGCACGAATGACAGATCTCGACCGCTTCGTGGGCCAAGATGGCCGTGACGCCCAGATAGAGGAGGTAGCCCGCCGCATCGAGGCGGAAGGCATCACCTACATCTACTACCAGTTCGTCTCCGTGACGGGACGGATCATGGGCAAGGGCGTGCCCGCCCCGCACTGGCGCACCATCGCCAGGAAGGGATTCCAGCTCGTGTATGGCTCGACGGCCAACCTCTTCATCGACAGGCACGGCGACTACATCGGTTACGGTCCCGAGGCACGCGAGCTCGTCGGCCTCCCGGACGTGGAGACGTTCTGCCCGCTCCCCTGGGACAAGAAGGTCGCCCGCGTCTTCTGCACGCTCTTTCGCGGCCGCGAGGAGGAGGAGAACGGCGGGTCCTTCCTCACCTCCGACTGCCGCGGGAACCTGAAGCGGATCCACGACGAGTTCACGGCGGCCACCGGGCTCCACCTCCGTGCGGGCTGCGAGCCGGAGATGATGTGGCTCAAGACCGACGCCGATGGGAAGCCCTCCGTCGAGGGGAAGACGAAGCCGTACTGCTACCACATCGACCAGTTCTCGGAGCTGCAGCCGATCATCCACAAGGTCATCGACTACTCCCAGCAGATGGGCCTCGACATGATCCAGGGCGACCACGAGGACGCCCCCGGCCAGCTCGAGCTGAACTGGAACTTCGACAAGGCCGAGCTCACGGCGGACAGGCTCACCACCTACCGCCAGATCTGCCGGCAGGTGGGAAGGGAGACGGGCACCTTCGCCTGCTTCATGCCGAAGCCCTTCATGGGCGTGTCAGCCAACGGCTGCCACCACAACATCTCGCTCTGGCAGGGCGACGAGAACATGTTCCTCCCCGACACCGACAACCCGCGCCTGCCGGGGAAGATCGGCCTCCATGCCATCGGCGGCGTCCTCGAGCACCTGCGAGGGCTCTCGGCCCTCACCTCGCCCACGGTGAACTCCTACCGGCGCTTCGCGGACGCCGGTTTCTGGGCGCCGATCTTCGCCGACTGGGGGTTCCAGAACCGAACGACGGCGCTCAGGATCTCCGCTCCCGGCCGCTTCGAGTACCGTTCGGTCGACTCCGCCGTGAACCCCTACCTCTCGATGGCCGGCCTCCTCGTCACGATGCGAGACGGGCTCGACCGGAACCTCGACCCGGGCCAGCCGGAGGAGCGCAACATCTACGAGGCCATCGCCGGGGGCAAGCAGGTCCGCCGCATCCCGACGACCCTCGGCGAGGCCCTCGACGAGCTCGAGGGGGACGAGACGGTCCGCCAAGCTCTTCCCGGCGACATGTACCGGGTCTTCATGCACTACAAGCGAGACGAGTGGGAACGCTTCATCTCGACGGTGAGCGACTGGGACGTCCAGGAGTACCTGGACGTGCTGCCCTGAGTAGCTGAGGAGCGTACCGCCATGTGTGGAATAGCCGGAATCATCCATAAGAACGGCACGGCTGACATCGGCCAGGAGATGACGAGGATGCTCCAGTCGATGAAGCACCGCGGCCCTGACTCGACCGGCTTCGCCCTCTACGGGGTGCCCTCCGGCAACCCCGAGCAGATCGTCGTCCGAGTCAAGCTCGGCGACCCGCGGGAAGCGGGCTCGATCGACTTCCTCGAGCAGCTCGAGCGCAACCGCCTGGAGCTCGAAGCCCGCCTCGGCAAGGTCGGCGCCAGGATCGACCGCTTCGAGGGCGTGACGGACTACGCCTGCCGGGCGATCCTCGACTATGTCGGGGACCTGAAGCCGCTCGTCGACTACGTCGAGGACATCCCGGGCTGCGAGGTCATCTCCATCGGCCACGTCCTCGAGATCGTGAAGGACCTCGGGGATGCCGAAGCGGTCTCGAAGCAGTACAACCTCTCGGGCTTCGCCGGGACGCACGCCATCGGCCATGTCCGCATGGCGACCGAGTCGGACGTCGACATCGCCGGCGCCCACCCCTACTGGGCTTATCCCTTCGCCGACGTCGCAGTCGTCCACAACGGCCAGCTGACCAACTACCACCAGTGGCGGCGCCGCCTCGAGCGGCTCGGGCACCGCTTCCAGTCTGAGTGCGACTCGGAGATCATCGCCGTCTATCTGGCCGAGAAGCTGCACACGGGCTTCCCGCTCGAGACCGCCGTCAAGCAGAGCCTCGAGGACTTCGACGGGGTGTTCACCTACGTGGTGGTCACGAAGGACGCCCTAGGGGTGGCGAAGGACGAGATGGCGGCCAAGCCGCTCGTCCTCTACGAGTCCGAAGAGGTCGTCGCCCTCGCCTCCGAGGAGGTGGCGATCCGTGCCGTCGTCGATCACGAGATCGACACCCGCGACCCGTACGAAGGCGAGGTGCTCGTATGGAACAGGTAGCAGTAGGCGAACGCCGCGTCCGCTACGACGCCCGCGGCCTCGTCGAGCGCGACGCCGAGCCGCCCCGCACCTCCAAGGTCGAGGGGGACCAGGCGGTCTTCGACGCCACCGGCTGCTCGACGCGGCGCATCAACCTCGAGATACGGTGGCTCCTGAACGAAAAAGGCGTCCGCGACATCGTCGTTCGCAACCCGGGCGCCAAGCACTCGCTCGGCGTCGGCATACTCCAGAGCTGCCGGCTCAGGTTCGAGGGGAGCCTCGGGTACTTCGGCCTCGGCCTCATCGACGGACCGGAGGTCGAGGTGACCGGCAGAGTCGGCTGGTCGGTGGGCGAGAACATGATGTCCGGCGTCGTCGTGATCGAGAAGAACGCCGGCTCGCTCGCCGGGGCGGCGATCCGCGGCGGCGACCTCGTCGTGAAGGGCGACGTGGGCGCCCGTACCGGGATCGACCAGAAGGGCGGCACCATCATCGTCGGCGGCAATGCCGGCCTGCTGACCGGATTCATGATGCAGCGCGGTCGCCAGATCATCTGCGGCGACGCCGGCCGGGCGCTCGGCGACTCGATGTACGACGGGGCGATCTACGTCGGCGGCAAGGTGGCCTCCCTCGGAGTCGACTGTACCGAGGCGGAGCTGACGGCCGAGGACAAGGAGACGTTGGAAGGCAAGCTGGACTACTACAAGGTGGACCGGCCGAGCTCCTTCCGGAAGTTCGTGTGCGCGAAGAAGCTCTGGAACTACGACTCTCTCGAGCCGAACGAACGCAAGCTGGTGCTCTGAGAGAAGACGGAAAGGGGAGTCAGGAGCCTTTCATGGAGGACGAAGCAGCTCAGAAGAACATCCTCGGCCACAGCCGGATCTTCACACCCGAGGTCATCAACGACATCCACGTGAAGTCCGAGCTCGGGCGGTACCGCATGCGGGGTTTCTCTCTCTTCAAGCGGACGCCGGGCTGGGACGACCTCATGTTCCTGCCTGGCACGCTCACCCGCTTCGTCATCGAGGGCTACAGGGAGAAGTGCGAGACGAAGACCGTCCTCGGCGGCCGCTTCGCCAAGCACCCGCTCGAGCTCGACATCCCGATCTACATCACGGGCATGAGTTTCGGGGCACTCTCGCTCGAGGCCAAGATGGCGCTCGCCAAGGGCGCCTCGATGGCGGGCACGGCGACCTGCTCGGGCGAGGGCGGCATGATCCCACCGGAGCGGGACCACTCGACGAAGTGGTTCTACCAGGTCATCCAGAGCCGCTACGGCTTCAACCCGCATCACCTCATGCTCGCGGATGCCTGCGAGTTCTTCATCGGCCAGGGCTGCAAGGTCGGCCTCGGCGGCCACCTCATGGGCCAGAAGGTGACCGAGCAGGTCGCCGAGATGCGCTCGCTCCCGGTCGGCATCGACCAGCGCAGCCCTGCCCGCCATCCCGACTGGCTCGGGCCGGACGACCTCTCCTTGAAGATCCAGGAGATCCGTGAGGCGACCGACTACCAGATCCCGATCCAGCTCAAGCTCGGGGCCGCCCGCGTCTACGACGACGTGCGCATGGCCGCCAAGTGCGGCCCGGACACGATCTACCTCGACGGCGCCGAGGGCAGCACCGGGGCCGGGCCCCACATAGCCACGGAAGAGACCGGCATCCCTCTCCTCGCCGCCATCCCGGAGGCACGGCGGGCTCTCGAGGACGTCGGCCTCGCCGATGACATCGACCTCGTCGTCGCCGGCGGCATCCGCAACGGGGCCGACGTCGCCAAGTGCCTCGCTCTCGGTGCGACCGCCGTCGCCATCGGCCACTCGGCGCTCATGGCCCTCAACTGCAACAAAGAGATCCCGGGAGTCACCGACTACGAGGGCACGGTCGGCGTCAAGGCTGGCTACTGCTACCACTGCCACACGGGCCGCTGCCCGGTCGGCATCACGACCCAGGACCCCGAGCTGCGCAAGCGGCTCGTCGTCGAGGACGCCGCCGAGCGCGTCTACAACTTCCTCCACACGATGACCCTCGAGCTGCAGATGCTGGCACGCGCCTGCGGAAAGACGAACGTCCACAGCCTCGAGCCGGAGGATCTCTGCGCCCTCACCGTCGAGGCGGCCGCCATGGCCAAGGTGCCGCTCGCCGGCACCGAGTACATACCGGGAGTGACGGAGGAGAAGGTGCTCTCGGAGCTGAAGAAGCTGTCGGAAAAGGGATTCGGCGAGGGAGGAAGCTGACGATGAGCGAGACACGGCACATCACCCTCGACGCCGAGGAGCTGGCGGGCAAGACCTTTCCCTACCAGCACGACATCGCCGAAGTGGAGGGGATCGACCTCGAGGCGGCGACCCCCGGACCGGGCATCAACTGGCTCGAGGACATCCACCTTCTCACCGAGGACGGCGTGCCCGCCGTCTTCGACCGCTACTCGAACTCGTTCCTCAAGATCTACTTCTCCATCCCGCCGGGGCGGGAGGACGAGATCGCCCGCAAGGTGCTCGTCGCCCACCTGCAGGCGGGCAACTCCTACGGGATCCAGCTGAAGCGGCAGCACACCAAGTTTCCCCAGCGGACGCTGGGACCCTGGGTGAAAGAGAGCGAGCTCGTGGGTGAGCACTGGGAGCCGCCGACTCTCGCCGGATGGGAGAAGCCGGCCGGCCACTGAGCCCCGGCTGCGCCTGTCGGTCACAGGGTCGAGAGAAGGAGGAGAGGCATGGCAGTACCGACGTCGGCACGTTACGTCGTCATCGGAGCAGGGATCCACGGGCTCTCGACGGCGTGGCACCTCGCCTCGAGCCTCGCGGCACAGGGGCGCTTCGACGCCGGCGACGTCGTCGTCGTGGACAAGAACGGCGTCGGCGCCGGGGCGTCGGGCATCGCCTGCGGCGTGGTGCGCAACAACTACTTCCAGCCGGCGATGCGCGAGCTCATGGCTCACTCGGTCTCGGTCTGGGAGTCCGACCCGAAGGCGTTCTGCTACAACCCCGTCGGCTACATGCAGATCGCCCCGCCGGTCATGGCAGACGACGTCTCCAAGATCTACGAGGAGCAGAAGGCGATCGGCTACGAGTCGGTGCTCGTCGAGGGAGAGGACGACTGCCGCAGCTACATGCAGGCGATGTTCTCGGACTGGCAGGCGGGAAACATCGCCGTCGTGCTGCACGAGAAGAGGGGCGGCTATGCCAACAACGTCGGCTCGCTTCGCGGGCTCGAGGCGAAGGCACGTGCCGCCGGCGTCAAGATCTACACCGGCACGGCCGTGAAGAGCTTCGCCATGGACGGCAACGCCGTGAAGGCGGTGGAGACGGAGGCGGGAACGATCGCCTGCGAGCAGGTCGTGATCGCGGCGGGGCCGTGGGTGCGCCACTTCTGGCAGATGCTCGGCCTCCCCGACACCGTCGAGGTGAAAGGGCGCGACGGCAACGTCTACGAGAGGCCGATGTGGACCTACTGGTGCCTGCAGGAAGGGACGGTCGAGGTGCCGCCCGACTTCTTCCTGACAGACGCCGGCGAGATGCCGCCCGTGCTGCACGTCGACACCGACGCCCCCTTGTACGACGACTCGGACGGGTCGCTCGTCACCGACGCCCTCTGGGGGATCTACTACAAGCCCGACCTCTACTTCGGCGGCGTGCAGGGAGGGGCGATGCCCTATGTCGTCGACCGCCCCCTCGACGAGGTGGCCGTCGACCCGTACGGTCCCGCCAGCCCGGACTTCGTCGTCGGCGACGAGTTCGCCCGCATGTGGACCTCGGGCCTCGCCCACTGCCACAAGCGCTTCGAAGGCAAGCGGGCGAGCTTCAAGAAGGAGGCGTCCGGGGGGCTCGGTTGCTTCACCCCCGACAGCTTCCCCGTCTTCGACGTCTTCGCCGAGAACGCCTACGTCATCGCCGACTCGAACCACGGCTACAAGATGATCGGCGTGGGCGCCCTCGTGGCAAAAGAGGTGCTGGGGCAAGACCAGGCCCTTCTCGAGCCCTTCCGTTTCTCGCGGTACGCCGAAGGGCGCCTCCACCCCGTGAGCCACTCGCCCTATCCCTGGAGCTAGGAGAACCGAGAGCGAGATGACCCTGTTAAAGACCGCCTTCCACAGCCGCACGGGAGCACTCGGGGCGACCTTCGACGAGTACGCCGGCTACGAGCTCCCCTACCAATTCGCGGCGGACGTCGCAGATGAGTACTGGGCGTGCCGGAGGCACGCCATCGTGATCGACCTCACGCCCCTTCGCAAGGTGGAGGTGACCGGGCCGGGCTCGGGCCCCCTGCTGCAGTACGCCGTGACACGCGACCTTCGCCGCCTCGGGGACGGAGACGTCGTCTACACCGCCGTCTGCGACGAGGACGGCATCGTCCTCGACGACGGCACTGTGTTCCGGTTCGGGCCCGAGAAGTTCCGCTGGATCGGCTACACCGACGAGGACGAGGAGCTGCTCCGCTCCCGGGCGAGCTCGCTCGGGGTCGAGGTGGAGCTCGACAACTCGACGGAGCGCCTCCACAACATCGCCGTCCAGGGCCCGGCGAGCCGGGAGATCGTCACCTCCGCCATCACCGACGCGGGCTCACGGGCGATCGGCGACCTCACCTGGTTCAAGTTCACCTCGGGCACGGTCGCCGGGGCCGGCGAAGAAGTGCTCGTCTCGCGTACCGGGTACTCGGGGGAGCTCGGCTACGAGCTCTGGTGCCGTCCGGAGGACGGGCCCGCCGTCTGGGACGCCGTCTTCGAGGCGGGATCGAGCCACGGTCTCGCCCCCCTCGGTCTCAACGCCCTCGACGTCGTCCGCGTCGAGGCCGGCCTCATCTTCAAGGGCTACGAGTACGAGGGCACGGAGGACCCCTTCGAAGCGGGCATCGGCTTCACGGTGTCGAAGGCGAAGGACGACCCCTACGTCGGCAAGGAGGCGCTCTCGCGCCGGAGGCAGGAGCCGGCGTCGGTCCTCGTCGGCCTCGAGCTCGAGGGCGGCGAGGCCGCCGCCCATGGAGACACCGTCTCTGCCGGCGGGGAGAAGGTGGGGGTCGTCACGAGCGGGGTGGTCTCCCCGCTCCTGGAGAAGAGCATCGCCCTTGCCCGGGTGGCCACCTCGAGCTCGGAGCTCGGCGAGAGCCTCGAGGTGACGGGGGCGGACGGCGACTCGGCGCCGGTGGCCGCCACGGTCGTCCGCTTCCCCTTCTACGACCCGGACAAGACGCGCCCCCGCTCCTGATGGGAGAGGGCGGAGAAGGCGCCGGAGCGGGCGGGAAGGGCGCCGGAGCGGTCGTCTCTGGGACGATGCGCCAGGTGACGCTCGGCGCCGCCCGGCTGCCGTTCCTCTTCCCTGGCGTCCCCTTCGCCGTCGTCGCCTACGTGGCGACGGCCTGCGGGCTCATCGGCACGAGCTACGACAACCTGTGGGGAGTGCTCGCAGCCGCCGTCGCCGGCACCGGCTGGTACCTCTCCCCCCTCGGGCGCCTCGAGTCGGCGCGCCGCGAGCGCCTGCGAGCGGCTGGAGCCGGCTAGAGCTCCTTCGCCCTCCTCCGCTCCGGGTCGTAGACGGGGTGGCGGACGACCTCGCCCTCTACCTTGCCGCCCGAGACCTCGGCCGTGACACGGGTACCCGCCGCATTGGCGGGTTTGCGCAGCTTGGCGAGGCCGAGCGTCCGCCCGCCGAGGACTGGGGCCTCGATCGCCTGGGTCACGAGGCCGGCTTTCTCTCCGTCGACGGAGAGCGCTGCCCCCGTCGCCCCGGGGCCGCCAGAGTCGAGGACGACGCTCGTGAGGCGAAGCTGCGTCTCTTCCCGGTCTCGGGCAAGGGCGGCGCTTCCTCGGAACTCCCCCTTCGAGAGGTCGACCGCCCAACCGAGACCGCACTCGTAGGGAGACACGGTCGAGTCGTACTCCACCCCGCCGATGATGAAGCCACCTTCGATGCGGAAGAGGTCGAGAGCGTCCATGCCGACGATCTTCATGCCGTGCGGCTCGCCCGCCTCGACGAGGCGGTCGAACAGGGCGACGGCGTCATCCCGCTGGACCCAGAGCTCGTAGCCGAGCTCGGCGGTGTAGCCGAGGCGGGTCATGAAGGTCTCGATGCCGCCGATCTTCACCCTCTCCTTGAAGCTGTAGTAGGGAAAGGCGGCGTTCGAGAGGTCGGCGTCGGCAAGCGGCTGCAGGATCTGGCGGCTGAGCGGTCCCTGGAGGCAGAGGTGCGGCATCTCGTCGGTGAAGAGCCTGACGTTCAACCCGGTGCCGGCAGCACGTTCGGCGAACAGCTCGGCGTCGCGGTCGTTGGCTCCGCAGAAACGCACCCGGTCCGGCCCGAAGACCGACGCCGTGCAGTCGTCGATCATCTTCCCGTCCTCGTCCGTGAGGGCGCCGTAGGCGATGTGGCCCGGCAGCACCTTGGAGAGGTCGCGGGTGAGAAGAGAGTTGAGGAAGTCCCGCGCTCCCGGCCCGCTCACGTCGATCTTGCGCAGCATCGAGAAGTCCATGAGCCCGGCCGTCTCCCGCACGGCCCGGTACTCCTCCAAGGTGTCGGACACGACCGACGGGGCGAGGTACCCGAAGAGGTCCATCCAGCTCTCCGTCAGCGCTCGCAACCTGCCGTAGAACGCAGTTTCCGTACTCATAGGGACCGGATCGTACCGGATGATCGACCCCGGGCAACGGGCCCGAGATCTAGACTTCCGCCCCAGTGACCAACCTGGACGTGTTACGTACCGCCGACGCGGTCGACGTGAGCGTGGGGTGGGTCATTGCCCAGCGCGTCCGCGAGTACCGGAACCAGCTCGGGTTCACCGTCGAGCAGCTCGCCGAGCGCTCCGGCATCTCGAAGGGAATGCTCTCGAAGATCGAGAACGCCCAGGCATCGCCGAGCCTCGGGACTCTCGTGAAGCTCGCGGCGGCGATCTCCGTCCCGCTCACGGCGCTTTTCCGCGGGCTCGACGAAGAGCACGACGCCCTCTTCGTCCGTGCCGGCAACGGCGTCGAGATCATCCGCAAGGGCACGAGGGTCGGGCATCGCTACGAGCTCCTCGGGGAGATGAGAGGCCCGAACAAGGTCGTCGAGCCGATGCTGGTCACCCTCAACGAGCACAGCGAGGTCTTCCCCCTCTTCCAGCACCCCGGGATCGAGTTCATCTACATGCTCGAGGGCATCGTCGAGTACGGCTACGGCTCCGACCGCTACGTCCTCAACCCGGGGGACGCTCTCCAGTTCTCCGGCGAGATCGTGCACGGCCCCACAGAGCTCGTCGCCGTGCCGATCAAGTTCCTCTCCGTCATCGCCTACGGGAGCCCTCGCCGCTGAAAGAACCCCGTCCACTGTGAGTGGACCCGGTTTCACAGCTCATGCTACATTGCCTGCCGCCAAGTCGGACAAGGAGACCGCGATGCGACGAGCTACGCGCGCAGGTGGCGCGCCCCAGCGTTACTCGGCCGCCTCCCTCTTTCGCCACGGGCTCACCCATGAGGACTGGGAGCGGGTCTGGCGCACGGTCGAGATGCGCCGCTCCTACGACGCCGTCGTCATCGGCGCCGGGGTGCACGGGCTGGCGACGGCGTACTACCTTGCCTCCAACCACGGCATGGGGAACGTGGCGGTCGTCGACAAGGGCTACGTCGGCGGCGGCGGGTCCGGCCGCAACACGGCGATCATCCGGTCGAATTACCTGACTCCGGAAGGAGTGCGTTTCTACGACCGCTCCACGCGCCTCTACGAGAACCTCTCGGCCACGCTCAACTTCAACGTCATGTTCGCACGGCGCGGCCACCTCACCCTCGCCCACACGGACGCCTCCGTGCGCACCATGCGCTGGAGGGCGGAGGTGAACAAGCTCGAGGGAGTGGAATCGGAGGTGATCGGGCCGGACGAGGTGAAAGAGCTCGTCCCCTTCATGGACACCTCGACCAAGACGAGGTACCCGATCCTCGGCGCCCTCTACCACCCCCCGGGTGGGATCATCCGCCACGACGCCGTCAACTGGGGCTACGCCAGGGCGGCCGACTCCCTCGGCGTCGAGATACACCAGGGGACGGAGGTCACCGGGATCTCGACGGACCGCGGGCGCGTCACGGGTGTCACGACCTCGAGGGGTGCCATCTCGGCCCCCGTGGTGGTCAACTGCACGGCCGGTTGGGCAAGCCTCGTGGCCACCATGGCGGGCGTACGCCTCCCCATCATCACGCACCCCTTGCAGGCTGCTGTCACCGAGCCGGTCAAGATGTTCCTCCACGCCGTCGTGGTCTCGGGCAGCCTTCACGTCTACGTGAGCCAGACCGACCGCGGCGAGCTCGTCTTCGGCGCCAGCACCGATCCGTACGCCTCCTACTCGATGCGCGGCTCGCTCGAGTTCACCGAGGAGCTCGCGACCCACGTGCTCGAGCTCATGCCCTCGATCTCGAAGATGCGGGTGCTCCGGCAGTGGGCCGGGCTCTGCGACATAACGCCCGACTTCTCCCCCATCATGGGCGTGACTCCCGTCGACGGCTTCCTCGTCGACGTCGGCTGGGGAACCTACGGCTTCAAGGCCGGGCCGGCCGCAGGCGAGGCGATGGCCGAGCTCGTCGCCACCGGGAAGACGCCGGAGTCGATCGCGGCATTCGACCTCGCACGCTTCGAGGAGGCGCGCCTCGTGGGAGAGCGCGGGGCCGCCGCCGTGGGACATTGACCGAGGCACACGAGGCGACGCCATGATCCTCATCCCCTGCCCGCACTGCGGAGATCGGAACTCGAGCGAGTTCACCTACGCCGGCGAGGTGCACTCCCGCCCGAGCCCCGGAGATGCCCGCCAGGGACCCTGGCGCGACTACCTCTACGGCAAGGACAACCCTGCCGGCTGGACCGAGGAGCGCTGGTTCCACGGATCGGGCTGCGGCAAGTACCTACGGGCCGAGCGCCATACCGTGACGAACGAGATCCGTGCCACCCGGCCCGAGGTCGGAGCCGGCGCGAGCTCGAGGACGAGACCGTGAGCACCGCCAAGCGTCTCCTCTCCGGCCGCCCGACGAAGATGCGGATCACCTCCCGCCCAGGGGAGGTGATCGACCGTTCGAAGCCGGTCCGCTTCACCTGGAACGGTCGCGAGAAGAGCGCCTTCGAGGGCGACACGATCATCTCGGCTCTCGCCGCCTCGGGCGAGCGGGTCTTCTCCCGCAGCTTCAAGTACCACCGGCCCCGCGGCATCCTGACGGCCACCTTCCACGACCCGGGCTGCTCGGTCCAGGTGGGAGACGAGCCAAACGTTCGCGGATCCCACCGCCTCGTGACGGCGGGCATGAAGGTGACCGCCCAGAACGTGTGGCCGTCGCTCAAGCTGGACGTCGCCTCCGCCAACCGAGCCGCCGGGCGCTTCATCGGAGCCGGCTTCTACTACAAGACTTTCATCAAGCCCGAGCGCCTCTGGCCCACATACGAGAAGGTGCTGCAACGGTTCGCGCCCGGCGGCCGAGTCTCCGCCGACAGCCCGCACGGCTCCTACGACAAGCGCTACGCCCACCCGGACGTCGTCGTCGCCGGGGGCGGGCCAGCCGGGATGGCGGCTGCTCTCGGCGCCGCGGAGGCGGGCGCACGCGTCATGCTCGTCGAAGAGGAGCACTCGCTCGGCGGCCACCTGCGCTACGGGAGCGAGACCGAGCTCGCCGCCCTCGCCGAGCTCCGGAGGGAGGTAGAGGCGTCCGGCGCCATAGAGGTGCTCGTGAACTCGGCCGTGACGGGCCGCTACGACGGCAACTGGATCGCCATCCTCCAGCGCAACCTCCCCCATGTGACCGAGCGGCTCGTAAAGGCGCGCGCCAAGGTCGTAGTCGCCGCGCCCGGGTTGATCGAGCGACCCTACGTCTTCGAGGGCAACGACCTGCCGGGTGTCATGCTCTCGACGGCCGCCCGCAGGCTCCTCAACCTCTGGGCCGTAGCGCCCGGGACGCGAGCGGTCGTGCTCAGCGCCAACGAGGAGGGAGACGCGACGGCCGCCGACCTCTCGGACGCCGGCGTCCATGTCGCCCAGGTCGTCGACGCCCGCCGGGGAGAGCAGGTCGTGCGGGCGCGAGGCGCCGGCTCCCTCTCGGAGGTGGAGCTCGGCGACGGCTCGAAGGTCTCCTGCGACCTCCTCGTCACCGCAGTCGGCTGGACGGCTCCCACCCTTCTCTTGAACGTGGCGGGGGACAGGCCGGTCTACGACGAGCGGGCGGCACGTTTCGTGCCGGGGGACGGGCTCCCCGCCAACGTGCTCGCCACCGGCGGGATCGTCGGCGACGGGCCGACGGCGGCCCTCGTAGAGCACGGGCGGGCGACCGGCCGGGCCGCTGCCGAGCGCGCTCTCGCGAGAGACGGCACCTCCGTCACCATCCCCTCCCTCTCCCCCGCCCCCCACCCGGCGCTCTATCGCTCCCGGACGCACGGCATCGTCGACTTCAGCGAGGACATCTCCTCGAAGGACCTCGTCTCGGCCGCCCGCGAGGGCTACGACTCGGTCGAGCTCCTGAAGCGCTACACGACGGCGACGATGGGGCCGGCCCAGGGCAAGCTCGAGACGATCAACACGGTCGCCGTCCTGGCGGAGGCGACGGGCCGCAGCATCGCGGAGACAGGTACGACCGTCTGGCGACCACCGCACGTGCCCGTCAGCCTCGGTGCCCTCGCCGGGCGAGTCCTCGAGCCTGTCCGCTACTCGCCCATGCAGCCGTGGCACGAGGCCCACCGGGCGACTCCGATCGTCGCCGGCCAGTGGATACGTCCCGAGCACTACGGCGACCCGGCGCGAGAGGTGCGCACCGTGCGGGAGCACGTCGGCCTCATCGACGTCACCCCCCTCGGCAAGCTCGACCTCCGGGGACCGGACGTTCCCAAGCTCCTCAACTTCCTCTACGTGAACAAGTGGCTGAAGCTCGACATCGGCTCGGTGCGCTACGGGCTCATGTGCGGCGAGGACGGCGTCGTGCTCGACGACGGCGTCACCGGTCACCTCGGCGAGGACCACTACCTCATGTCGACGACGAGCTCGGGGGCCGACGCGGTGGCCCACTGGATCGAGAACTGGCTGCAGACGACCTTCCCCGACTGGCAGGTCTACATGACGCCGATGACGACCGCCTACGCCAGCATCAACGTCGCCGGGCCGAAGTCGCGTGAGCTCATGTCCCGCGTCGTGAGCGACGTCGACCTCTCTCCCGAGGCCTTCGCGTACATGCAGGTGAGAAGGGGCACGATCTGCTCGGTCCCCGGCTGCGTGATGTGGCGCATCGGCTTCACCGGGGAGCTCTCCTACGAGCTGCACGTGCCCGCCGGCTACGGCCTCTACGTCTGGGAGTCCCTCCTCGCCGCCGGCGAGGACCTCTCCGCCGGCGTCTTCGGCCTCGAAGCCCAGCGCATCATGCGCCTCGAGAAGGGCCACCTCATCGTGAGCCAGGACACCGACGGCCTCACGCAGGGCTACGGGGTCGGGCTGGACGGGCTCATCAAGCTCGACAAGGAGGACTTCGCCGGCAAGCAGGAGCTCGAGTGGCAGCTCGAGCGCCAGGGGTACAACCACCTCGTCGCCCTCCTCCCCGACGACGCCTCCGTCGTGCCGCCCGAGGCGAGCCAGATCGTCACGGGCGACCGGTCCATCGTCGGGCGCGTCACCTCGTCACGCCTCTCTCCCTCGCTCGGTCGCTCGATCTGCCTCGCCCTCGTGGCACCGCAGCTCGCCGAGACCGGGAAGAGCGTGACGGTCCATCTTCCCGACGGGACCGACGTGCGGGCGAAGGTGAGTGAGGAGCTCGCCCAGTTCGACCCGGGAGGTGAGCGGCTCCGTGCCTGAGACCTCGAGCACCAATACCGCAGGCGCCGTGGAGGTGGGAGACGGGCCCGTCGCCCGCAGCCCCATCCGCCCCCTCCCGCCCGTGCGGCTGCACGCAGGCTGGGAGGTCTCCGGGCGCCGCTCCGAGGCCGCCCTCCAGCTGGCAGATCTCTCACCCCTTGCCAAGGTGCACGTGCGGACTTCCCCGACGAGTGCTCTCGCCTCCTTTCTCGAGGTGGGCTTCGGCCGTTCCGCCCGCGACGAGGGCGGGCGGCTCGTCGTCGGAGCGGGTCCGGACAGCTGGACCGTCATCGGCCGCACGGGGACGGCGTCAGAGATCGTCGCCTCCCTGCAGGCAGCCGCCGGCGCTGAGCCGGCGAGCGTGATCGACACGACCCACGGGCGGGCCCTCGTCCGCCTTACGGGATCCGACGCCAGGCGCCTTCTCGAGAAGGTCTGCGCCATCGACTTCGACGACGCCGTCACCCCCGACGGCGCCACCTTCACGAGCTCGGTGGCACGCGTCGTCACAGAGGTCGTGCGCGACGACCTCGACGGGCTCCCTTCCTATCTGCTCGCGTGCGAGCGGTCGTCGGGTCAGTACCTGTTCGACTCGCTGCTCGACGCCGGTAACGAGTTCACCGTCGAGATAGACGGCTTCCCCGAAAAGGAGATCTGACATGGCCTTGCCGACAGCCCTCGAGATCGCCCGCGAGGCCTCGCTCCAGCCGCTATCGGAGCTGGCGGAGACAATGGGCCTGGAAGAGCGCTGGCTCGAGCCCTACGGCGAGAACGTCGCCAAGATCAAGCTCGACGCCCTGACCGAGATGGCGGACCGGCCGGAGGCCAAGTACGTCGTCGTGACGGCGATCACGCCCACCCCCCTCGGCGAGGGCAAGACGACGACGACGGTCGGCCTCGGGCAGGCCTTCAAGCACATCGGCAAGCGGGCGACGATCTCCATCCGCCAGGCCTCGATGGGCCCCACCTTCGGCATCAAGGGAGGCGCCGCCGGGGGCGGCTACAGCCAGGTCGTCCCCTTCGAGACCCTCAACCTCCACCTCACCGGCGACGGGCATGCCGTCACGGCGGCTCACAACCTCTGTACCGCCATGGTCGAGAACCACGTCTACCAGGGCAACGAGCTCGGCATCGACCCTCACAACATCACCTGGCGACGTGTCCTCGACGTGAACGACCGGGGGCTGCGCAACATCGTGGACGGTCTCGGGACCCGCCTGGACGGCGACCCCCGCCAGACGGGCTTCGACATCACCGCCGCGAGCGAGGTGATGGCCATCTTCGGCCTTACGACCGGCCTGCAGGACATCCGGCAAAGGCTCGGGCGGATAGTCGTCGGCTACACCAAGAGCGGCGAGCCCGTGACGGCCGAGGACATAAAGGCAGCGGGAGCCATGACGGTGCTCATGATGGAGGCGATCAAGCCGAACCTCCTCCAGACCCTCGAGAACACGCCCGCCATCGTCCACGCCGGCCCCTTCGGCAACATCGCCACCGGGAACTCCTCGGTGATCGGCGACCTGATCGGGATCCACTGCGGCGACTTCCTCGTGACCGAGTCGGGCTTCGGGGCCGACATGGGCGCCGAGCGCTTCTTCAACATCAAGTGCCGCGCCTCGGGCCTGAAGCCCGACGCGGCGGTCGTCGTGGCGACGGTGCGCGGCTTGAAGGCGCACTCCGGCAAGCACCGCATCGTCGCAGGCCGGGACCTCCCCGAGGCGCTCCTTGCCGAGAACCCCGAGGAGGTGGCCGTCGGCGGCGCCAACCTGCGCAAGCAGCTCGAGAACGTGAGGATCCACGGCATCACCCCGGTGGTGGCGATCAACGCCTTCCCGACCGACTTCCCCTCCGAGCACGCCGCAATCGCCGAGCTGGCGGCGGAGTTCGGGGCGAAGGCGGTCGTCTGCAACCACTTCACCGAGGGGGGGAAGGGCGCCACCGACCTCGCCGAGGCGGTCGCCGAGGCGACGGAGCAGCCGAGCGACTTCCGCTTCCTCTACCCGTCAGAAGCCTCGCTCCGGGAGAAGATCGAGACGATCGCGACGAAGATCTACGGCGCCGACGGCGTCGACTACACCGCCGTCGCCTCGGGCCAGATCGACAGCTACGAGCGGAACGGCTTCGGCAGCTTCTCCATCTGCGTGGCGAAGACGAACTTCTCGATCTCCTCGGATGCGAACCTGAAGGGTGCTCCGACCGGCTGGCGCCTTCCCGTGCGGGAGGTAAGGGCATCTGTCGGCGCCGGTTTCGTCTACCCGATCTGCGGGGAGATCCGGACGATGCCGGGGCTCTCGTCCCACCCGGGGGCCGAACGGATCGACATCGACGAGAACGGCCTGATAGTCGGTCTCGCCTGAGCGAGCGCCGGAGCCGCTTTGGGTGAGCGACCGAGCTTCTCGTCTCTGAGGCTCGGGGAGTTCCTCGACGAGCTGGCGAGTCGTACGCCCGCGCCGGGCGGGGGATCGGCCGCCGCCGTAGCGCTCGCCATGGCGGCGGGCTTGGTGGCAATGGCGGGACGTTTCTCTCTAGAGAAGGCGCCGGATGCTCGA
>JASHRK010000011.1 GCA_030037405.1 Acidimicrobiales bacterium
ACGCACCCGCGAGGTGACGTCCTCGTCGCGGCCGTGGAGAGTGAGGGTGGCTCCAAAGGCGGTGGCGAGCGGGAGTCGCTTCTCGTTCGTGTCGATGGCGATGATCGGGTGCGCCCCGCAGAGCCTTGCCCCCTGAAGGGCATTCAGGCCCACGCCACCCGCGCCGATGACGACGGCGCTCTCCATCGGCCGCACCCGGGCGCGGTTCACGACGGCGCCGAGACCCGTGATGACCCCGCAGGCGAGGAGGGCGGCACAGGCGAAGGAGAGCCCGGACGGGAACGGCACCAGCTGGCTCTCGTGCATGAGGGCGCGCTCGGCGAAACCTCCCACGTTGAGCCCTCTCGTGACGGGCGCGCCCTCTTTGGTCCTGAGCCTGCCGGGCAGGTCCTGCTCGAAGACCCCGTCGCAGATGGTGAAGTGGCCACCCCGGCACCGCCGGCAGGCGCCACAGGCGCGGATCAGCGTCGCCACCACGTGCTCACCCACCTCGAGGTCCTCGACGCCGGGACCGATCGCCTCGACGACACCGGACGACTCGTGACCGGCGACGATGGGTAGTGACCCGGCCCATGACCATTCGCCCCGCACCATGTGAAGATCGCTTCCGCAGATCGAGGTGCATCTCAACCGGACGAGCACCTCGCCCGAGCGCAGCTCGTCGATCTCGACCTCCTCGATCTCGAGCGGGCTGCCGTAGGTCCGGCACACCGCCGCCCGGCCGCCGTAGCCCATAGCCGTCACCTCGCCGCTTTGCCTGTCACGCCGGCAATCTACCGAGAGGAGTGAGGAGGCGGCTCGCTGCAGGAATTGCGGCTCAAATGGGGCGGATCGGCAGGCTCGTGTAGCACTTATGCTATCGTCGTCGTCATGGCAAGAGTTGGCCTACGTGAGCTGCGCCAGGACGCCTCTGAGATTGTGCGCCGAGTCGAGAGGGGCGAGGAAATCGAGATCACGGTGGCGGGCCGGCTCGCCGCGCGCATGATCCCGGCTTCGCCCCGACGCTGGCAGCAGTGGGCTGGCATCGCCGACATCTTCACGGCGCGGGGGGACGATGACTGGGAGCGGGACAGGGACCTCATCGACCAGTCCCTCGCCAACCCGTGGGAGCGCGCTCGTTGAAGGCGATCCTCGACACGAGCGTCCTCGTGGCCACCGATATTCCACCGTTGGACGGAGAGCTTGCTATCAGTGCCGCCACGCTCGCCGAACTGCACTTCGGCGTGCTTGTGGCGACGGACCTGGCGGTACGCGCCGAACGGCTTCGAAGACTGTCCGCCTTGCAGGGCACATTCGAGCCCATCCCGGTTGACGAAGACGTGGCCACCAGTTACGGGCGGCTCGCGGCGGCAGTCGTCGCCTCGGGCCGGCAACCGCGGTCCCGGGTGATGGGCCTCCTGGTCGCCGCGACCGCCCACGCCCACTCGGCCCGGCTCTACACCCGGAACGCCGAGGACCTTACGGGGATAGAGCATCTCGTCGAGATCGTTCCCGTCTAGGCGCACACGGACGGATACCATCCTCGTGTGCTTGCCGTCTTTGCCGATCCTGACGAGCTCGACCCGACCCCGGGACGCAGCGTCCTCGAGGAGGCGGGTTTCGAGGTGGCCGTGCTCGGCACCCGCGATCCGGCCGCCATCGCTAGCGGCGCGAGAGACGCCGCCGCCATCCTCATCGGCTACGCACCCATTGACGCCGCTCTCCTCGCCTCCCTCGGGGAGCTGCGCATCATCTCGGCGATGGCGGTCGGCTTCGACTGCGTCGACCTCGAGGCTGCGGCGGAGCGGGGCGTCTGGGTCACGAACGTCCCGGCGGCCGCCACCGAGGAGGTCGCCGTCCACGCCCTTTCGCTCTGCCTCTCTCTCGTCAGGCGGGTCACCTTCCTCGACCGCCACGTCCGGGAGGGAGGCTGGGCGCTGGATGCCACAGAGACGATGCGCCGACCGAGCACGCTCACCCTCGGCATCGTCGGCCTCGGGAGGATCGGGCGCCACCTGAGCGGGATCGCCTCCCCGGTATTCGGCCGCATCCTCGGTCACGACCCTTACCTGGCCGAGGACGCCTTCCCCACCCAGGTGGAGCGCTCCTCGCTCGAGGATCTCCTCGCACGCTCCGACGTCGTGTCGCTTCACGTGCCCGGCAGCCGGGGCGCCTCGCCCTTGCTCGACGCCGGCCGCCTCGCCCTCATGCGACCCGGCGCCGCCCTCGTCAACGTCTCGCGGGGCAGCCTCGTCGATCTCGCCGCCCTCGCGAGCTCTCTCGACTCCGGTCACCTGAGCGGTGCCGCCCTCGACGTCTTGCCAGCGGAACCGCCTCCGCCGCACGAGCCCATCCTCCGCCATCCCCGTGTCGTCGTCACGCCCCATCTCGCTTACCTCTCCGAGGAGAGCGCCGTCGGCTACGTCGTGCGCGCCGCCGAGAACATCGTCGCCTGGGCGAGAACGGGACGCCCGCTCGATCCTGTCGTGACGCCGGTGGCGGGTACCTCCTGAGCGGCCTCAAGCTGGCAACGGCGACGGGAGCGCCTGGCGAGAGCGGGTCCCGTGCCCAGGCGCTTCAGCCTCTGGCTGGACCGAGCAGGCGAGTCAGCCGCTGGCTGGACCGAGCAGGCGGCCGAGAACCTCGGCGAGCTCGGGGGGCTCGAGGTGGTCGTCCAGGGTCGCGAGCTCGTCCTCGCCGAACCAGCCGTGCCCGAGATAAGTGTCCTCCTCCTCGCTCGTGAGCTCACCCCCCCGCACGGATGGCTGCTCGGCGAGCCGGGCAAGGAAGAAACGCTCCGGGCCCCTGAAGCGCACGCCCTTCCAGGGGAAGTCCCGCGCCACCTCGACGCCGCCCGGCTCGACCGCCTCGGCAGGGATGCCCGTCTCCTCCCACAGCTCGCGGCAGGCCGCCTCGAAGTCGCTCTCTCCTGGCTCGACGCCCCCTCCAGGGGGCTCCCAGAGCCGTCGTTCGTCGAAAGGGTCCCGCCAGTGCAAGAGGAGCACCCGTCTCGCCGGATCGACGCAGAGGACACGGGCAGCCCGGCGGCTCGCCTCTCTCACTTCCGTCCTCCTCGACTCCCTCGACGTTCCGCGATCCGCCGCTGCGACTCGTCTCCTTGGACGAGAGCGGCGTAGGCGAGCTGCTCGATCAGCAGGGCTGCATCGCGGGAGGACTCGGCGGCGGCGTCGATGGCGCGGCGGGCGAGGGTGACGGCCAGGCGGGGGAGCTCTGCCAAGTGACGGGCGAGCTCGATGGCGCGTTCAAGCGCCAGGCCAGAGCTGACGACCTCGGTGACGAGCCCAACTCCGAGAGCCTCAGCGGCCGAGAGGCGGGGACGGGCGAGCACGAGCTCTCGCGCCCGGGCGGTGCCGACGGTGCGGACGAGCCGGAGCAGCCCCCCCGAGCTCGGGACGATGCCTATCCCGACCTCGGGAAAGCCGAAGACGGCGCTCTCGTCGGCGACGCGGAAGTCAGTCGCGAGCGCGAGCTCGAAGCCGCCCCCGAGGCAGTAGCCGGCGATGGCGCTCACGCTCGGCTGGGCGAGGGCCGCGATCTCCTCGTAGACCCCGCCGCTCGACCGGTAGTGGGCGAAGACGGAGTCGGCGTCGAGCGCTCTCATCTCCGTCGTGTCGGCACCTGCCGAGAAGACCGTGGGCGTGCCCGTGAACACGAGCGCCTTGGAGGCGGCGACGGTCGGGGTGCGAAGGGCGGCCACGAGGGTCTCTTCCATCTCGGAAGAGATGGCGTTCAGCTTCTCGGGGCGGTTGAGGGCGACGACGGCGATCTCGCCTGACCTCTCGACCGTGACGAGGTGGGGGCGAGGGCGTTCGCTCACTCGGCGTGCCAGGCGCCGAGGATCCCGTCGAGCCCTCTCTTGTTGATCTCGTTGGCGATCACGAGCCGCTGGATCTCGCTCGTCCCTTCCCAGATGCGGTCGACGCGGATGTCCCGGTAGAGCCTCTCGACGGCGTACTCGCGCATGTAGCCCCGGCCGCCGAAGATCTGTACGGCCCGGTCGATCACCCGGCCGGCCGCCTCCGAGGCGGAGGCTTTCACCATCGAGGCCTTGGCATGGACGAGCTTTCTCGGCATGCCGGCGTCGCACTCGGTGGCGACCTGGTACATGAACGCCCGGTTGGTGGCGATCTCCATGGCGCTCTCGGCGAGCATCGAGCTGATGAGCTGGTTGTCGATGATGGGCTTGCCGAACTGGACCCGGCTCTTTGCCCAGTCGGTTGCCTCCCTGAGCGCCCGCTCGGCGGCGCCCGTCGCTCGGGCGGCGATCATGATCCGCTCCTCGACGAACCACTCTCGCGTGAGATCGTCTCCTGCGCCCACCCCGCCGAGGACGGCGTCGGCTCCGACGTGGACGTCCTCGAAGGTGAAGATGGGGTGCTTGTAGACGAAGGTGTGCATGTAGCGAGGCGTCCGTTTCACGTTCACGCCCCCAAGGTCACGATCGACGAGGAACAGCGTCGGGGTGCGGTCCGGCATCGCCATCGCCATCACGATGAGGAAGTCGGCCACGTCGCCGACGGTGACGAACCACTTCTCGCCGTTCAGCCGGTAGCCGTCGCCGTCGGGCTCCGCCGTCGTCGTTATGCCCGTGAAGTCCGAGCCGGCCCCGTCCTCGGTCACGGCGTAGCAGTCCCGGCGCTCGCCTTTGATGGCGGGGACGAGGTAGCGTTCTCGCTGCTCGGCGTTGCACGCCTTGAGGGCGTTGGCTGGCCGCCAGACGGCATCCCAGAGGGCGTTCGTGAGCTGGCCAAGCTCCTCTTGCACGAGCACCTGGTCGAGGACCGACAAACCCTGGCCACCCCACTCGGTTGGCATGTTTATGGCGTTGAGCCGGCTCGCCAGGGTGCTCTTCTTGATGACCTCGAGGGCGTCGGCCGGCAGGCCGTCCTGCTCCTCGCACTGCTCCTCGTAGACCATGACCGACTTCGCGAGCTGCCTGGCGCGCTCTTTCAGCTCGACCTGCTCGGGCGTGTAGGTGAAGTTCACGTCTGTCTCTCTCTACTCTCAGAACTCTTGCGTCTCGAGTGTATCATAACATATCCATCGTACTAAATAAAGGTCGAGAGCGACCGGCTTCGAGGTTGATCGGGCCTTGCTGCTGCGGAGCGCGCTGCCGATCAGCTCGTGGTCTCCGCAGCAGTGTCGCCGGCCGGTTCCGGTTGCGGCGGGAACCTGCCCTCGCCCCAGACGTCGGCGCCGCCGTCGACCACGATCGTGGCCCCGGTGACGTAGCTCGCCCCCGGTGAGACGAGGAAGGCGATCACCGTCGCCACCTCCTCGGGCTTCCCGAGGCGGCCGAGGGGCGTGGCACGCTCCCATGACGTGATCGACTCCGCCCCGTAGGCGGCGAGGGCCTCGGTGGCGATGTTCCCGGGCGAGACGCAGAGGGACCGGATCCCGTACCGGCTCCAGTCGCAGGCGAGCCCACCGGCGAGATTCTCGACGGCGGCTCGCGCCGCCGAGGCGTGCACCATG
>JASHRK010000115.1 GCA_030037405.1 Acidimicrobiales bacterium
ATCTGGAAGATCAAGGTCTTGAATTACCGGGCCTTCTGGCACGGAGAGTTCGAGAAGGGTTGGGCCTACACGCGGCCGAACTACGTGCCGAACGCCTCGGTCGTCTACCCGGAAGACCCCTACGGCCCCGACGAGCTCGTCGAGAACGCTCCCGAGCTGTGGCCGAACACCGAGATCGTTCCCTTCCACTACGTGCACCCGGTGACGGGCCGTCCCGTCGAGATCGGCTCCGCCGGCTCGGCCCCGGCCTGAGCACAGCGCACTCGAGGACCGTCGCACGCTTCGGCGCCGCCACGCAGCTGCACGACGGCGCCTCTCTCCGGGCGGGCTCAGCCCGAGAAACGCCGCATCTCCTCCACGAGAGGATCCAGCCCCATCGGCCCGAGCTTGAGGCCGTAGGCGTGCCACGCCTTCAGATCGAACGACGCCCCGAGCCGGCGCCGCGCCTCCTCGCGGCACTCGAGCCAGACCCTCTCGCCCACCTTGTAGGCGATCGCCTGGCCGGGCGTTCCGAGGTATCGGTCGACCTCCGAGACGGCGCGGTCGTTCGCCACGAGCGCACGCTCGACGAGAAGGGCGACAGCCATCTCGGCATCCCACACGCGCCCGGCGGCATCCTCGAGCGGTCCGAGACGACCGATGTCCTTCGGGGCGGGCAGGCTCAAGTGCATACCGACGTCGACGACGACGCGGGCAGCCCGCATCGCCTGCTTGGAGAGGTAGCCCATCTCGTTGCCGAGGTCGTCGAGGGCGCCCAGCTCCTCCATGAGACGCTCGGCATAGAGCGCCCAGCCCTCGCCGTAGCCCGAGACGAAGCCGTCGAGGCGCTGGAAGCGGGTCTGGCGGTCCTTCTCGAGGAGGGACGTGGAGACCTGGAGGTGATGGCCCGGGACCGATTCGTGGTACCAGGTGGAGACGTTCCTCCACATCGAGAAGCTCGTGTGGCCGAGCGTCGGGTACCACGTGATGCCTGGCCGGGTCAGGTCCTCGCTCGGCCCGGTGTAGTAGGGGGCCGCCATGGACCCCTCAGGGGCGAGCCTCGCCTCGCAAACCCGTACGCGCTCGTCGATGTCGAAGTGGACGCCCTCGAGCATCTCGATGGCGCCGTCTGTGAGAGACCGCAGCTCCTGCAACAAGGCATCGGTGCCGTGCACGACGCGCCGCTCGTCGGCGTCGAGGGCCGCGGCGACGTCGTGCAGCCGCTCGGCGCCGGGCGCCAGATCGGCGCCGATCTCCCACATGCGGGCGTTGATCCGCTTCAGCTCCTCCCAACCCCAGTCGTATAGCTCGGCGACGTCGAGGTCGGCGCCGTTGTAGAAGCTGGTCCATGGGCCGTAGCGCTCGGCCCCGACCGGGTCGCTCGGGTCAGCTCGCGGCGCGTAGACGTCCCGCATCCACTCGGCCAGCTCGCCGCAGGCACGATCGGCGTCGGCACCAGCTGCGAGCAGCCCGCTCTCCTCGGCGTCGACGCCACAGGAGCTGGCCACCCGCCGGGCGATCCCGGCGAAGGCACCGCTCGCGTAGGTGTCCAGTTGGCGGGAGACCCCGAGGCACTGGCGCCGCGCCGCCACAAGACCCGCGCCGGAGTCCTCGCCGAGGGCTTGTCTCCAGCTGGCGAGGGCACGGCGCACGTCTTGCAGGCGGGCACGGAGGTTCTCGGCATGCTCGGGTGTCTCGGCCGCCTGCATCTCGAAGACGTTGCGGACGGCGGATGCGGGAGAGTGGAGGACCGAGAAGGTCCGCCGTTGTTCGCCCGTCTCGACGAGACGGAGCGTGGTCGCGAGCCGCTCTGCCATGACGGCCTTGCCGATGCGGTCGAGATCGTCGAGGACCTCGATGTGCTCGAGCTCCCGGAGCGTCGATCGCAGGAACACCTCCTCGTCCAGCGCGTGATCGCGGGAGAAGTCGTCGAGGCGGTCGTCGTAGTCGGCGATACCGCGATCGGTCGCCTCTATCGGGCTGCGCCTCGAGGCCTCGTCTATGTAGCGATGGGCGAACGCGAACAGCTCGGAACGGAACTCCGCCATCGTTTCGAACCTACGGGAGCCTTGTCGCCGCGGTCAAGCCCAATGCCGTCACGGGCCTGCCGGCACTGCAGGGCGTCTCGCACGCTCCAGCCACCATGCCAGCAATGCGCCGATCAGGGTGCCGATGACCTGCATGACGACATCGGCCACGACCTCCCGCCGCTCGGCGAAGAGCAGCTTCCCGGCTCCGAGCGCGACCGACAGCACCGTCGCGAGCAAGATGGCAGAGATTGGTCGCATGGGCGGTCTTCGTGCCCAGACGAGGAGAAAGCCGACCGGAATGAACGACAGGACCTCAAAGAACAGATACAGCTGTCCGCGGGTGCTCAACGGTGGGAACGGCTCGATCCGGTCAGGAAAGAAGAAATAGCGAGTGGGGATCGAGAGGGCGCCTGGGCGGAGGTAGTTGACCGCGAAACCCGGTGTGCGCACCTTCGCGAGGCGGATCTGGCCCTGCCACGGACCGCCGCCATGGACCTCGTCGCCGAGCGCCAGCAACCCCGGGCTCCAGACGCGCAGGGAATCGGCGGCGAGATGTTCGGTCAGCTGGGACCTCCCGTTCACGTCGATGTGGAGATCGCCGAGGTGGAACCTGACGTCGATGCTGTTCCAGCGGTGCGGCTCGAGAGCGGCGTGAACGACGTAGGGCGGGTCACCGTTGGCGTCCGAACCCGAACGGCGCCACCAGACAAGCAGGTCGGATTGGGCCTGTCCGATCGCGAAGTCAGTATGCCAGTAGTCGCTCGCCAGCATCATCATCGAGGCGTCCTCTTTGAGCGACTGGGGATCGACATCGAGCTGTATCTGGATCGTTCCCGATCGGCGCGCCTCTCGTAGCCACGCCGGTGTGTGAGCGCTCCGTGCGCGATTCATCTCGCCGAACCGTAGGTACCCGTCTGCGCTCCGTGTCACCTCGTTGTGCACCCACCGTGGCGGGCTCCAGGCGAACGGGTAATACGCGATGAAAATGAGCGCTACGAGCATGCCCAAGAGACCCAGACGGCACATGGCGGGAGTTGCGAGAGGGCTGTTGTAACAGCGCTCGCCGATCATGCGCACGGCTTTGGTCGATCTGCCAGAGCGTGTGCTCGCAGCCATACTGCCCCCCCGCTGGTCTGGAGGGTGACCCACTTTCGGATCTAGCAGGCCTGCCCCATAGACCACATCCTCGCGGGCCATTCGCTCGTGAGCGATGGACCCTACTGGAGCAAGAAATCTACCTCGCAACCGCCATGATTGGTCTTCACTCGCCGGTGACCGAACTTGCTGCCTCCGCCGGTCCCACGGGCGGCGGGATGCGACTTGCGACTTTGCCTAGGCCTGGCTCGGTGATTACGGCTCGCAGCACGTGGTCAGTCTCCACAAGGGCCACGCGTGTCACCTGCGCGGCAAGCTGTCGGTTGAGCGTCTCGATGACCTCGGTGATGGCCCTGGCGTACTCATAGCCGACGTCGGTCAGCACGGTGTTGACCTTGCGGGCATCGTCGGGGTCTTGCTCCGTCGTGGCGAGGGAGCGCGCTTCGAGACCGCGAGCCACCTTGCGCGCCGCCTGACGGGTGACCCCGAGGAGCGCTGCGAGATGACCGACACTGACCGGACCGCGTTGTAGCGATCGGAGGGTGGCGGCGTCGGTTATTCGGTAGTCCCCGTAACCGCGTGCCTCGAGCTCGCGGGCCATGGCGAGCACCCAGCTGCGACGTGCCAGGGCGAGAAGGTCCCCGAAGCGGTAGACGCTTGCATCGGCTGCCACGGGTCCGTAGAGTACAAGTTATGCAACCTAGTTGCGTAACTTTTCCACTCGTGACGATACGGGGAGAGCGATGCGAGAGCTTGACGCCGGGCTGATCGCCGCCGGGCTGGCGCTGGGACTGGGAGCCCTCGTGGTGCTCCATCTCCTGCCCACCGGGCTTTCCCCGCTGCGAAACGCCGTCAGCCAGTACGGGATAACGCCGTACCGGGCCGGCTATCGGGTACAGACGATGTCGTATGGCATCGCCGGTCTCGCAGCCGCAGCTGGGATCGCGAGCCTGCCCGGCCCGAACACTCTCGCCGTCGCGCTCTGCGTCGTCTTTGGGGTGAGCCGGCTGGTCATCAGCTGGTTCCCGATGGATCCACCCGGAGGCGAACGGTCGGTGACAGGAAGGCGTCACGGGCTGCTTGCGATCTGTGCCTTCTGTGGAGTCGGTCTCGCCGCCGACGCCCTCGCCAGGCTGCTCCTGCACAACCACAACCACCCTGCGGTGTCGACGGCGAGCGAGGTGCTCGCTCTCGCGATGGTCGTCGATCTGGTCGCCATGGCGGCTAGTCGTCGTGCCACCGTCCCCTGCTTCGGACTGATCGAGCGGGGTTTCTACGCCCTCATGACCGGCTGGCTGGTCCTTGTGGCACTCCTTCTCGTCAGCACCGCCTAGATAGGCGCCAGGCTCAGAGGCGGCTGCTCCAGCCGGTCTCCTCCAGGCGTGCGGCCATCGGCCGGTATCGCCCGGCCGGGATCAGATGTACCCCGTCGAAGGCTCCGCTCGCCTTGATCTCATGCATGAGGGAGCAGGCAATGTCGACACCCGCCTCGGGGTCTGTCTCGAGCCGGTCGAGGAGCGTGGCGGGAAGGTCGACCTGGGTCGTGGCTTCGGCCAACGTCTTTGCCATGGCAGTGCTCGCCACAACGAGGACGCCGGCGAACACCTTGCCGTCGAAGCGAAGCGAATCTCGCCACCGCAGCAAC
>JASHRK010000116.1 GCA_030037405.1 Acidimicrobiales bacterium
CGGGTCGAGCACGTGGCGAAGCTGGAGCGCATGGGCATCCCGGTGCAACCCGAGGACGTCATCACCTCCGCCATGGCAGCGGCCAGCCTGGTCGAGAAAGGCGAGCGGGTCCTCGTGATGGGCGGGCCAGGGCTGAAAGAGGAGCTCGCCGCCAAGGGTGCGGTCCTCGTCGACCCGGGCGAGGAGGGAGCGAGAGCGGTGGAGAGCGTCGTCATGGGGATGGACCTCGGCTTCGACTTCGCAAGGTTGGCGGCGGCTACGACGGCTCTTCGCGCCGACGGGGCGAGGCTGATCGCGACGAACGACGACGCCACCTTCCCTACGTCCCAGGGCCTCTTGCCAGGCGCCGGCTCCCTCGTGGCGGCCGTGTCCATTGCAGGAGGGCTCGAACCGGTGGTGGCAGGCAAGCCCAACGAACCGGTGGCGAAGCTGGTGAGCGCTCTCGTGGGCGACGTCTCGGTCATGGTCGGCGACAGGCCGTCGACGGACGGGGCCTTCGCCCGGCGACTCGGCTCCCGTTTCGCTCTCGTTCTGACAGGGGTCACGCCGGCAGGGCACGGTGCCCTCGACCCGGCACCCGACATCGAGGCTCCCGACCTCGCCTCTCTCGTCGACTCGGTCCTGAGCCCGGCATGAGCTCGGTCCTGATGGTCGTCCATCCCGCACGGGAGGAGGCGGAGGCCCTCGCCTCGAAGTCGCGCAAGTGGTGGGAGTCGCGGGGCCACTCTGTAACGGCGTGGGAGGACGGTGCGATCGTCCCGCCTGAGACGACGCTCGCCATCAGCCTCGGCGGGGACGGCACGATGCTTCGGACAGTGCAGCTCGCCCTCGAGCGCTCCATCCCCGTCCTCGGCGTCAACCTCGGCCGGATGGGATATCTCGCCGAGGTGGAGCCGGCAGCCCTCGAGAGCGCCTTCGAGCGCATCGACGGCGGCAGCTACACCGTCGAGGAGCGCATGGTCCTCGAGGTCGACATCGTCACGCGGGCGACCGGCCTCACCCGCTATCTCGCCCTCAACGAGGCGATCGTCGAGAGGACGGCCCCCGGTCACACGATCCGCCTCGCCGTCGCCCTCGGAGGCACGGAGTTCCTCACGTACGTCGCCGACGGTCTTCTCGCCTGCACGCCGACGGGATCGACGGCCTACAACCTCTCGGCTCGCGGTCCGGTGGTCTCTCCCCAGTTGCGAGCGATCGTGCTCACCCCGATCGCGCCCCATACGGTCTTCGACCGCTCGCTCGTGCTCGGGGACCTCGAGGACGTGGAGATGACCCTTCTCGACGGTCGCCCGGCGACCGTCGTGTTGGACGGATCTCGCGCCGTCCCCCTCGTGGCAGGCGATCAGGTCACGTGCCGGGGGGCTTCCCAGTCGGCGCGCCTCGTACGCTTCGACGACGTCCACTTCCATGCCGTGCTGCGCTCGCGCTTCGGCCTCGTCGACCGCTGACAAGTAGGACGAACGAGGGCATTGCTCGTCGAGCTACGCGTCCGGGAGCTCGGAGTCATCGACGACCTCCTCCTGCAGCTCGGTCCCGGGCTCACCGCCCTCACGGGCGAGACGGGAGCGGGAAAGACCCTCCTCGTCGAGGCGCTCGAGCTTCTCGTGGGGGGGCGGGCCGATCCCGCCCTGGTGCGGACGGGCAGCGACGAGGCCTCCGTCGAAGCCCGCTTCCTCACCGGCGAGGGAGAGCTCGTGCTGAGAAGGGTCGTCCCGGCTGACGGGCGCTCGCGCGCCTATGTGAACGGGGCGATGGCGACGGCCGCCATGCTCGGAGAGGTCACCGCCGACCTCGTCGACCTTCACGGGCAGCACGCCCACCAGTCGCTCCTCCATCAGGCGGCGCAGCGTGCCGCCCTCGACCGTTTCGCAGGCGCCGACACGGAGGCGGTCGAGAGAGCCTCCGACGCCCTGCGGGCTCTCGAGCGCCGCCTCGGCGAGCTCGGGGGGGACGAGCGCGCCCTCGCTAGAGAGCTCGACCTCCTGTGCTTCCAGCTGGGAGAGCTCGACGCCGCCAGGCTCGACTCGCCCGACGAGGACGGGGAGCTCGCCCGGGAGGAAGCGATCCTCGCCGCTGCCGGAGATCTCCGGCGCGGCATGGAGGCGGCGAGCGGGGCCATCGCGGGCGAGGACGGCGCCCGCGACCTCGTCGCACGGGCTCAGGCGACCCTCGTGCACGGGCACGAGGCCGTGCAAGACCTGGCAGGCCGGATGGCGGCCCTCGAGGCCGAGCTCGACGACCTCGCCCGCGAGCTCAGGGTGCGATCAGAAGGGTTCCAGGACGATCCCGAGCGCCTTACGGCCGTCCAGGAACGCCGGAGGCTCCTTGCCGAGCTGCGGCGGAAGTACGGACCGGAGCTGGCAGACGTCATAGCCTTCCGCAAAGAAACCCGATCCCGCCTCGACGACCTCGAGGCGGGCGAGTCGAGGCGGGCGGAGATCGCACGCGAGCGGGACGATGCCGCCCGAAGGCTGGCGGCCGCCGAGCATGCGCTCGGGGAAGCCCGCCGGCAGGCGGCGCCGAAGTTGGGCAAGCGCATCCAGGCACACCTGCGAGACCTGGCACTTCCTCGTGCCGCGTTCCGGGTTCGGGTGCCGGAAGAAGGCAGGGGAGACGAAGTCGACTTCCTCTTCGGCGCCAACCCGGGCGAGCGATCGCTCCCTCTCGCCAAGGTCGCCTCGGGGGGCGAGCTCGCCCGGGCCATGCTGGCCACCCGCCTCGTGCTCGCCGAGGCCCCTGACACCCTCGTCTTCGACGAGGTGGACGCCGGGGTCGGAGGCGAGGCGGCGCTCTCCGTCGGGCGCTCCCTCGCACGGCTCGCCGAGCGCCATCAGGTGCTCGTGGTCACCCACCTCGCCCAGGTGGCGGCCTTCGCGACTAGCCAGATAGCAGTGACGAAACGCGAGTCAGCCAACCGCACCCACACTGCGGCGGCGGAGGTCACCGGTGACAGCCGGCTCGCCGAGCTCTCCCGCATGCTCTCGGGCCAGCCGGCGAGCGAGGTGGGGAGGCTGCACGCCCGCGAGCTCCTCGAGGCGGCCTCCGCCCCGTGAGAACGGGCCCGAGGGGCGCCAAGAGAGGCCGGACGGGCCGTGATCCGCGTCGGGTCCGCGCGGCTCCGGTACGCTGTCCCGGCGGACACCAGGAGGACAGCGTGAGCAAGTTCGTGTTCGTGACGGGGGGCGTGTCGAGCTCGCTCGGGAAGGGGTTGACGGCGTCGTCCCTCGGCCGGCTGCTCAAGTGCCGGGGGCTGCGCGTGACGATGTGCAAGCTCGACCCCTACATCAACGTCGACCCCGGGACGCTGAACCCCTTCGAGCACGGAGAGGTGTTCGTCACCGACGACGGCGGGGAGACCGACCTCGACCTCGGCCACTACGAGCGGTTCATCGACGAGAACCTCCACCGCGACTCCAACGCCACGACGGGGCAGATCTACTCAGCCGTGATCGCAAAGGAGCGCCGGGGCGACTACCTCGGAAAGACCGTCCAGGTGATACCCCACATCACCGACGAGATCAAAGAGCGCGTGCGACGGCTCGGACGAGACGACGTCGACGTCGTCATCGTGGAGGTGGGCGGGACGGTGGGCGACATCGAGATCGTGCCGTTTCTCGAAGCGATCCGGCAGTTCCGGCGCGAGGTGGGGCGCGACAACGTGTGCTACCTCCACCTCACCCTCGTCCCCTTCCTCCCGACGGCAGGGGAGCACAAGACCAAGCCCACGCAGCACTCCGTCACCGAGCTGCGCAGCCGCGGCATCCAGCCCGACGTCATCGTCTGCCGGAGCGAGCAGCCCTTCCCCGACAGCTTGAAGCGCAAGATCTCGCTCCTTTGCGACGTGGCACCGGAAGCGGTCGTCTCGGCCGTCGACGCCCCGAGCATCTACGAGATCCCGCTCGTCCTCCACGCCGAAGGCCTCGACGCCATCGTGTGCGATCTTCTCCGCCTCGACGGGCCGGAGCACGAGGCAGACCTGAGCGGCTGGGTGCGCGTCCTCGACAGGGTCAACGCCGCCCACGAGGTCGTTCGCGTGGGCGTGATCGGGAAGTACGTCAACCTGCCGGACGCGTACCTATCGGTGGCAGAGGCGCTCCGCCACGCCGGGTTCTCGCTCGGTGCCCGGGTCGAGGTCGAATGGGTGCAGGCCGAGGCGGTGACCGGCATGCTGGCCGCCGCCACGCTCGACGGCCTCGACGCCATCGTCATCCCGGGAGGGTTCGGGGAGCGGGGCTTCGAGGGGAAGGTCGCCTCCGCCGCCTACGCTCGCGAGCACGGCGTCCCCTGTCTCGGCCTCTGCCTCGGCCTCCATGCCATGGTGGTCGACTACGCCCGCAACGTCGCCGGGCTGGCGGGCGCCAACTCGAGAGAGATGGACCCGGTGACACCCTACGGAGTCATCGACCTCATGAACGACCAGCTGGAAGTCGTCGAGAAGGGCGGCACGATGCGCCTCGGCGCCTACGTCGCCCGCCTGCAACCGGGCTCACGGGTCGCCGAGCTCTACGGCGAGGAGACGATCTCGGAGCGGCACCGCCACCGCTACGAGGTGAACCCCCGCTACCGCGGGCGCCTCGAGGAGGCCGGCCTCGTCTGCTCGGGCGTCGAGTCGAAGGACAACCGCCTCGTCGAGTTCATCGAGCTCCGGGAGCACCCATTCTGGATCGCCACGCAGGCCCATCCGGAGTTCAAGAGCCGCCCGGACCGGCCCCACCCTCTCTTCTCTGGCCTCGTCGCCTGCGCTCTCGAGCGGGCGCAGTCGCGCACGCCTCGCCTCCTGGACCTCGATGCAGTCGGGTGAGGGCCCGGAGGCAGACACGGATGCCTTCCGGCGGATAGGGGAGCGCACCCGCTTCGACGGTGGCTTCTTCAAGGTCGCCACGGCCACCTTCGTCGGCCCCAACGGGTTCACCTTCGAGCGCCAGATCGTCCGGCATCCTGGAGCCGTCTGCGCCGTACCGCTCGAAGCCGACCGCCAACACGTCCTCATGGTCCGCCAATACAGGGGCGCCGTCGGCCAGCACCTCCTCGAGCTCCCGGCGGGAAAGCGCGACATCGAGGGCGAGGACCCGATGGTCTGCATGCGCCGCGAGCTCGTCGAGGAGATCGGGCACGAGGCGAGGACGCTGACGGAGACGGCGCGCTTTTTCAACTCGCCCGGCTTCACGAACGAGATGACCATCTGCTACCTCGCCGAGGACCTCGCCCCCTGCGAGAGGGATGCCCGCGGCATCGAGGAGGAGCACCTCGCCATCGAGCGGATCAGGCTCGGGGAGGTGGAAGAGCTCATGGCCGCCGGGGACCTGATCGACGCCAAGTCGATCATCGGGCTGATGGCGGCGCACTCCCTCCTCGCCGGCGCCCGGGCGGAGAGCTCGCAACCGTCGATCTTCACCGGCGAGTGAGCGCTCAGGCGCTCAGCTCCGACTCAGAGGAGTTCCTCTCGTTCCTCGCAGTCGAGCGAGGGCGGGCACCGGCCTCGATCGCCGCCTACCGCCGCGACCTTCGTGCCTACGAGCACTTCCTCTGCGAGAGGGGCATGCGCGTAGAGGACGTCCGGCCGGCCGTCGTCGAGGAGTACCTGGCGCATCTCGTCGCCTCCGGCAGGCGGGCGACCTCGACTGTCAGGGCGCTGGCGGCCGTCCGCGGGTTGCATCGTTTCTGCGAGGACGAGCGGGGCGGCCCCCCTGACCCGACCGTGGGGCTGAGCGGTCCTCGACTGCCGGCGCCGATACCGAAGGCGCTCACGGAGGAGGAGGTCACAGCCCTGCTCGGCGCCTTCCCGGGGGACGATGCGAAGGCGAGGCGAGACCGGGCCATCCTCGAGCTCCTCTACGCGACGGGAGCGCGCATCTCGGAGCTGTGCGGGCTCGGCCTGGGAGACGTCGACGTCGATCGTGGCCTCGCCCGCGTCTACGGCAAGGGCTCGAAGGAACGCATCGTGCCCGTGGGGCGCTTCGCCTGCACGGCGCTCAGGGCTTGGCTGGAAGGGGGAGGGCGCCAGGCGATGACGCCCTCCCGGTGGGCGCGCCGAAACGACGAAGAGGCCCTCTTCATCTCGTCGCGGGGGCGGCGCATGGGCCGCCAGGCGGTCTGGCTCGTCGTCCACCAGGCGGCGGAGCGCACGGGCCTGGCGGATCGGGTGACGCCGCACGTCCTCAGGCACTCCTGCGCCACCCATCTCCTCGAGCACGGTGCCGACATCCGCGTCGTGCAGGAGCTCCTCGGCCATGCCGCTATAACGACTACACAGGTCTACACGAAGGTCTCCAGTGACCTGCTGCGGCGCGTCTACGAGGAGGCACACCCACGGGCACGAGTTGCTTCGCGCGCCAAGTAGGCTCTCGGCGTGGCAGATAACTCAGCCGTCGATCACCGCGCCCTGCTGGAGGAGGAGAGGACGTCCTTGCTCAACCAGCTGGCAGAGATCGGTTTCGGCGCGCAGGGCAACCTCGAGTACGACCCGAACTTCGCCGACACGTCGCAGGTGACTGCCGAGCGAGGTGAGGCGGAGGCGCTCGCCTCCCAGCTGAAGGAGGCGCTCGAGGCGGTCGAGAAGGCGCTCGGGAAGCTGGAGAAGGGCACCTACGGCACCTGTGAGCGCTGCGGCCAGCCCATCTCAGACGCTCGCCTCGAGGCCAAGCCGGCGAGCGCCTACTGCATCGACTGCGCCTCCGTAGTCCGCCGCTAGAGCTGCCCGGCGCCGCCGACGAGCCGCCCTCCAGGAGGGGAGACGCCCGATGAGCTACGCCTCGAGCGGGCAGTCCGGTTGGCGCCGGTTACGTAGCAATCCCGCCACGGTCATAACGATCGTCGTCATAGCGGCCCTCGTCGGCGTCGCGATAGACCGCGGCGTGGCGAGCGGCAAGCTCTCGCTCGCCGTCGTCATCCTCATCGCCGTGGCGATCCCCTCGATCATGTTCCACGAGGTCAGCCATGGGATCGTCGCCTACTGGTGCGGCGACGACACGGCCAAGCGGGCAGGCCGTCTGAGCGCCAACCCGGCGCGCCACGTAGACCCGATCGGGACGGTGATCGTCCCCATCGTGCTCGTCCTGCTGCACGGTCCCGCCTTCGGCTGGGCACGGCCGGTCCCGGTCTCGGTCAACCGGCTCCGCCGGCCCCGCAACCATGCGGTGCTCGTCGCCCTTGCCGGACCGGCCTCCAATGCCCTTCTCGCCATCGTGGCCGGGGTGATCGTGCATTTCATCATGGCGACGAGCCAGATCACCGAGGTGGGGATCTACGTCTCGGTCGGTTCCCTCTCCATCGAGCGCTACGGCGCCTCAGGCGGCCTCTACTGGCTGGGAGTCGTCGTCGGGTTCCTCGGCCTCGTCAACATCTTCATCGGGGCCTTCAACCTGATCCCGATCCCGCCCCTCGACGGCTCAGCCGTCCTCGAACGCTTCATCCCCGTCGAGGTGCTCCCGACCTACTACCGCATGCGCATGGCCTTCATGGTCGTCGTGCTTCTCCTCGTCCTCTTCGACCGCGGCCTCCTCGACACGCTCTACTACCACTTGACCGTGTGGTACCTCGGGCTCTTCTCGCCCCACATCGGGCTGCTCTTCGGCTAGCCCGCTCGGCCGGCCTACGCCGGCCGGCTTATGCCGTCCGGCCGAGCAGCCCCATCGCCTCCTTGGCGCGGGCAAGCGTCTTCGAGGCGACGGCCGCCGCCTTGTCCGCTCCCTGCTCGAGCAGGTTGGCCATCTCGCCCGGGTCGGAGCTGTACAGCTCGTAGCGCTTCCGTACCGGCTGCAGCATCTCGACAAGGGCCTCGGCGAGATCGGCTTTCAGGGAGCCGTACTGCTGGTAACGACTCGCCACCTCGGCGACGGGCTCGCCGGTGACGGCCGACATGATCTCGAGGAGGTTCGACACCCCGGGCTTACGATCGGGGTCGTAGCTGACCTCGCCGTCGGTGTCGGTTACCGCCCGCCTTATCTTCTGCGTGACCTCCTCAGGGCCGTCGAGGAGATCGATCCGCCCGAGGGGGGAGCCCTCCGACTTGGACATCTTCTGGGTCGGGGCCTGCAGGTCCATGACGCGGGCGGCCGCCTCCGGGACGGCCGCTTCCGGCACGACGAATGTCTCGCCGTAACGGTTGTTGAAGCGCATGGCGACGTCACGGGTGAGCTCGAGATGCTGGCGCTGGTCGTCCCCGACGGGCACGCGGTCGGTGTCGTAGAGAAGGATGTCGGCGGCCATGAGGGCGGGGTAGGTGAACAGTCCGGCCTTCACGGCTCCGCGCCCGGCCGCCTTCTCCTTGAACTGCGTCATGCGCGAGAGCTCTCCGAACGAGACGTTGCACTCGAGCAACCAGGCCATCTCGGCGTGCTCGTGCACGTGGCTCTGGACGAACAGCGTGACGAGGTCAGGCTCGAGACCGGCCGCAAGGAAACAGGCAGCCGTGTCGAGGGTGAGCGCCGCGAGCTCTCCCGGCTCGTGCTCGACGGTGAGGCTGTGCAGGTCGACGACGCAGAAGTAGCAGTCCGACTCGCGCTGGCCGGCCACCCACTGGCGAAATGCTCCCAGGTAGTTCCCGAGATGGAGGGCACCGGTCGGCTGCACGCCGGAGAAGACACGCGTCATCGCCGAATGATAGGTGGCGGCTCGACGAGGGACGGGCAGCCGCCCGGAGACGGGATGCGAGATCACGACTATCCTCGATACGCCGCCGGGGTGCCGGTATCGTGGGCCGAGTGCCGTACTCCGTCCGCACAGACGTCTACGAGGGCCCCTTCGACGTCCTCCTGCGCCTCATCACCGACCAGGAGGTCGACCTCTACCAGGTGAGGATCGCCAGCATCGTGGACGCCTTCCTCGAGGAGGTCGCGGCCGTCGAACGCCTCGACCTCGACACCGCCACCGAGTTCCTCCTCATCGCCGCCATCCTCGTCGAGCTCAAGTCGCGAAAGCTCCTCCCCGGCCGTGACGCAAACGCAGCTGAGGAGGATCTCGCCCTCCTCGAGGAGCGGGACTACCTGCTCGCACGGCTCGTGGAGTGCACCACCTTCGCGGCGGCGGGGAGCAAGCTCGAACAGCTCGAGCGGGAGCACTCCCGCTCCTTCGCCCGGGCGGTAGGGCCCGACGAGCGCTTCCAGCAATTGGCTCCGGACCTGCTTGCCGGCCTGAGCCCGCTCGACCTCGCCGAGGCGGCCGCCCGGGCCCTCGAGCCCCGCCCGGTGCCCAAGGTGGAGGCCGACCACATCCTCGTCGACGAGGTCACGATCGCCGAGGTCGTGGAGCGACTGACGGGCTTCCTTCCCGGGCGGACGCCTATCACCTTCCGGCAGCTCACCGCCGGCGCACGGACGCGCACGGAGATAGTGGTGCACTTTCTCGCCCTCCTCGAGCTCTACAAGCAGGAGCTCGTGGAGCTCGACCAGCTCGGGACCTTCGCCGAGATCACCGTCACCTGGACGGGAGCCGAAGAGCCCGAGGCCGGACCCGCTGAGGCGAGCGCTCGGTCGCTCTACGAGGCCTCGGCACGGTGACCGCCGATGTCGGCGGCGCCGGCGATGGCGCCGAAGTCTCCTGCGACGCCGCCGGCGCTATCGAGGCAGTCGTGACCGTGGCGACCGATCCGGTGCCACCGGGGCTGCTTGCCGAGCTCATCGAGATCCCCGTCGACAGGGTCGAGGAGCTCTGCCAGGCGCTCGCAGCCTCCTACGAGCGGGACGACAGGGGCTTCCGCCTCGTCCGCGTCGCCGGCGGCTACCGGTTCCAGAGCGCAGAGCGGTATGCGGGATACGTGGAACGTTTCGTGCTCGACAGCTCGCCCCACAAGCTGTCTGGGGCCGCTCTCGAGACTCTCGCCGTGGTCGCCTACAAACAGCCGGTGTCGCGGTCGCAGATCTCGGCCATCCGTGGCGTCAACGTCGACGGCGTTCTCAGGCTCCTCGTCGCCCGCGGGTACCTGCAGGAGGTAGGACGGGACTCAGGTCCGGGTCAGCCGGTCCTGTTCGGGACGACCCGGCTCTTTCTCGAGAAGCTCGGCCTCGACTCCCTCGGCGATCTCCCCCCTCTCGCCGAGTTCGTCCCGGCAGCCGCCGCCG
The DNA here is from genome assembly GCA_030037405.1 of Acidimicrobiales bacterium. Lineage (GTDB taxonomy): Bacteria > Actinomycetota > Acidimicrobiia > Acidimicrobiales > Bog-793 > JOPF099. The sequence goes on from JASHRK010000116.1 coordinate 10,059, forward strand.
TCGAGCGCCTCGAGCAGGCGCTCCGGCCCGGCGACGGCGCTTGACCGCCGGCGGGGCCGAGCTCCCCGAAGGGGAGAGGCTGCAGAAGGTTCTCGCCCGTGTCGGCTTCGGCAGCCGCCGCGCCTGCGAGGAGCTGATCGAGGCGGGCCGCGTCACCGTCAACGGCGAGGTCGCCGAGCTCGGACGGCGCGTCGATCCCGCCAGCGACCGGGTCGAGGTGGACGGGATCCCCGCCGGCGTCCTCCCTGGGCTCGTCTACTACCTGCTCAACAAGCCTGCCGGCTTCGTCACGACGGCCGCCGATCCACAGGGGAGGCGAACCGTCCTCGATCTCGTCCCGAGCTCGCCGCGGGTCTTCCCCGTCGGCCGGCTCGACGTCTCGACGGAGGGGCTCATCCTTCTCACCAACGACGGCGATCTCGCCCAGCGAATCGCCCATCCGAGCCACGGGATGGCAAAGGAGTACTTCGTAGAGGTGGAGGGCAGCCTCTCCCCGGGAGACATCCGCCGCCTGAGAGAAGGCGTCGAGCTCGAGGACGGGATGACGAGACCGGCCAAGGTGGCCGCCAGCGGTCCGAACCTGCTCCGGATAACGCTCCACGAAGGGCGCAAGCGGCAGGTGCGGCGGATGCTCGACGCCGTGGGCCACCCGGTGCGCCGCCTCGTCCGCACCCGCATCGGCCCGCTCACCGACCGGCGGCTCAAGCCGGGAGAGTGGCGCCACCTGGCACCAGGCGAAGTGCTGGTGCTATCGCGCGCCGTCGTCGCTCCGCGCCCAGGGCGCAGCCGCCTCACTAGGCTCCCGCCATGACGGCCACACTGCGAGCATTGCGGGGAGCGACGACGGTCGAGGAGGACTCCCCGGACCAGATCACGGAACGTGTCCAGGCGCTCGTGACCGAGATGCTGCAAAGAAACGC
>JASHRK010000117.1 GCA_030037405.1 Acidimicrobiales bacterium
AGCACGGCCACAGCGTCGCCTGGACGGAGGTCCTCGCCGGTGAGAAGGCACTGAAAGAGACAGGGGAGTGGCTCCCCCTAGAGACCGTCGACGCCTTCAGAGACCATCTCATCGGCATAAAGGGCCCACTCACGACGCCGGTCGGCGGGGGGATCCGTTCCCTCAACGTCGCCCTGCGCCAGCTCCTAGATCTCTACGTGTGCCTGCGGCCGGTCAGGTGGTTCGCGGGCGTGCCCTCCCCCGTGCACCACCCCGAGCTGGTGGACATGGTCATCTTCCGCGAGAACACCGAGGACGTCTATGCCGGTCTCGAGCTGGCCGAGGGGACGGCGGAGGCGAGGCAGCTGATCGACTACCTGCGGGATGCCTTCGGCTGGGAGATACGTCCCGACTCGGGCATCGGCGTCAAGCCCATCTCGGAGACGGGCTCGAAACGGCTCGTCCGCGCCGCGATCGAGTATGCCGTCAGGCACAAGCGCCGCTCCGTGACCCTCGTGCACAAGGGGAACATCCAGAAGTTCACCGAGGGGGCGTTTCGTGCCTGGGGCTACGAGCTCACCCGGGAGGAGTTCGCGGACGTCGCCGTCGCATGGGAGGACTGCGGGGGCGACCCGGAGGGGAAGATCCTCGTGAAGGACGTCATCGCCGACATCGCCCTGCAACAGGTCCTCACCCGGCCGAACGAGTTCGACGTCATCGCCACGACCAACCTGAACGGGGACTATCTCTCCGACGCCCTCGCCGCCCAGGTCGGCGGGATCGGGATCGCGCCCGGCGCCAACATCAACTACGTCACAGGCCACGGCGTCTTCGAGGCCACCCACGGCACGGCTCCGAAGTACGCCGGCCAGGACAAGGTGAACCCTGGCTCGGTGCTCCTCTCCGGCGTGCTTATGTACGAGCACATCGGCTGGCAGGGAGCGGCCGACGACATCGTCCGCGCCCTCGAGGAGACGATCGCCGAGAAGATCGTCACCTACGACTTCGCCCGCTTGATGGAGGGTGCGACGGAGGTGCGCTGCAGCGAGTTCGCGCAGGCGATCGTCGACCGCCTCTAGTACCCGGGCCGGCCGGGGCAGCCTGGCCCCGACGGGCGCGGGCGGGCTGGCCCGTGCTAGTCCGTGGCGCCTCCGAGGAGCTCTGCGACCTCCCGGCGCTCCTCGAGGAGCTCCTCTGTCGTGAGGCGGATCCTCTCGCCGGCGAACGCCGAGTGCTGCAGGCCCTCGACCACCTCCCAGCCGCCGGCGCCGTCCGAGCGGACCGGGAACCCGAACTGGAGTCCCTCGGGCACGCCGTACTCCCCGTGGGAGACGACGGCGGCAGAGGTCCAGTCACCCTTGTCGGTGAGACGGCGGATGCTCCGCACGCAGTCGATCGCCGCGCTGGCGGCCGAGGCGGCCGAGGAGGCGCCCCGTGCATCGATGATGGCAGCTCCCCTCTTCTGCACCGTCGCAAGAAACGTCCCCTCGAGCCAGGCACGGTCCCCGATCGCCTCGGTTGCCCTCTTGCCGGCTACCAGGGCGTTCTCGAAGTCCGGGAACTGCGTGGCGGAATGGTTGCCCCAGATCGCGAGGTTCGTCACCTCGGTGACGGGCACGCCGGCGCGCCTTGCCAGCTCGGACTTTGCCCGGTTCTCGTCGAGCCTCGTCATGGCGAAGAACCGTTCTCCCGGGACCCCGGTGGCGTTCGTCCTCGCGATGAGGCAGTTCGTGTTGCAGGGGTTCCCGACGACGAGCACGCGCACGTCCGGGGCGGCGTGGTCGGCGATCGCCCGTCCCTGAGGCTTGAAGATGCCGCCGTTGATCCCGAGCAGGTCCTTTCGCTCCATGCCTGCTTTGCGGGGCACGGACCCGACGAGGAGGGCGAGAGAGGTCCCGTCGAAGGCCGTCTTCAGGTCCGAGGTCGCGACCACGTCCGCAAGCGGCGGGAAGGCGCAGTCGTCGAGCTCCATCACGACTCCCTCGAGCGCTCTCATCGCCGGTTCGATCTCGAGAAGGCGGAGAACGACGGGCTGGTCAGGCCCGAGAAGCTCGCCGGCGGCGATCCGGAAGAGAAGCGAGTACCCGATCTGGCCGGCGGCGCCCGTCACGGTCACGTGCATTGCTCTCCTGCGGGAGGTCTCTCCAGGAGTCAGAGGGCCGTCTGTCACGAGTGAGAGAGGTTAGCCGCCGCCCCTGCCAGGTTCCCCGAGCAGTGGTCGAGGTTGTCGCCCGGCCGGGGCGAGAACCTCAACCGGTGGGCGTCGGGCGGAAGTGGTCGAGGTTGTGGCCCGACCGGGGCGAGAACCTCAACCACATGTCGGCTGGCGAGGGAGGCGCCTCGCCAGCACGGCGACGGCGTCGTAGCTGACGTCGACCCGGCCGCCGTGATCGTCGATGACCTCGCCGATCTCTCCGAGCACCCGCTCGAGCTCGTCGGCGGGGAGGATGCGGTGGTCCGAGTGCGTCCGGAGCACCTCGAGCCAGCCGCTGGTGTCGTAGCTCGCGACGAAAGGACGCGACTCCCGCGTCGTGCCGGTGAACAGCCGAGAGGACTCGATCTCGGCCTCCGTGTCGCCGCTGCCGCGTCTCATGGAGCTCACGACCTCCCGCGGCTCTGGTGAGGCGGGCGGCGCGACACGGGGGGATCGGCCGTTGGCCGCGAGGCGGGGGCCTACCCTCCCGTAGACCTCGTCGAGGCGCCGTTGCAGCTCGGGGGGATGCGGCCGGGGGACGTTCCAGATGAGAGCGAGCGTGCCGCCGTCGGCGAGGAGGTCGGCCGCATCGAGGTAGCGGCGCTCGGGCGCCACCCAGTGCCACGACTGGGCGGCGTAGAGGAGGTCGAAGAGGCGCCGGTGGCGACCTCGGGCTCGCTCCGCCTCTGCGAACTGCTCGAGGCCGGCGAGCTCGATGGTGTACTCGAGGCCGGGTATCCGGTCCAGGTGGCCCCGCAGCACTCTCGCCATCGCCGGGTCGGGCTCGACGCAGGTGAGCGACCAGCCGGCGATGGCCGCGGCTGTCCCCACGGTCCTCGTCGCCTTGCCGGTGCCGGCGCCCGACTCGCACAGCTCGGCCGGCCGGCCGGCCTCGAGTCCTGCAGCGGAGAAGACGGCCTCGAACAGCTCGGCCGGGTAGCTCGGCCGAGCTCGGTCGTAGAGCTCGGCCACCTCGCCGAAGACGAGGCGGCGTTCTCTCCTCGAATCGGTCAGGCCAGCTCCACCCCGAGCCGCTTCAGGTAGGCAAGCCGCCGCTGCGCCGCCACCGTCCACTCGGTCAGGTCCGCCTCGAAGAGACAGCGATCACCTTCCTCGTACGCATGCTCGAGCTCGTCGAACGCTGCGTCCTCTTTGTCGAGTAGCTCCCTGTAGTGCTGGAGCATGTGATCGTCTATCACTCCGGTGAGTGCCATCAACCACTCCTTCCGTCGACCGGGATCGACACGAGGTTACTCGGGGTCGCGCGGAGGGCGCATTGCCTCGGTGTTCCAATTGCGTGACGAGAGCGCATCGAGCAGGGGAGCAGCCGAGACGAGGCACCTAGCGTCCCCCCGGACCTTGATCTCGCCCGCCGCGAGGAGCTCGGTCGCCGAGCTTGCGCCGAGCGCGAGGCGCTCGGCGCTCTCGTAGCTCTCGACGAGGACGACGTCGGTCCGGGCGACGGATCCCCGCTCGAGGACGGGTGCCTCGCCACCGCTCAGTTCGAGCGTCCAGCAGCACTCGTCTCCGCTCGGCAGCGTGACGAGCTGGCCTATCCGGACCGACCGGTCGCCGGGAAGCGGTCCGGTGGCGGCGAGGCGCTCCTCCAGGGCGGCGAACCACTCGTCGGAAAGAAACGCCCCTCTCATCACCCGAGCGAGCCGCTCCCCGAGCGCGTCCTCGCCCCGCGACCTGCCCGTGTGCGCTCGGCGACCTGAGCGGCAGTCATCGGAGCCGGCCTCGAGAGGATCCTCCGACCGAGCCAGGCGATCGGGTCGTAACGCGAGTCGACGACGCGCTCTTTCAAAGGGATGATGGCGTTGTCCGTGATGTGGATCTCCTCGGGGCACACCTCGGTGCAGCATTTGGTGATGTTGCAGTAGCCGACGCCCATCCGCTCTCTTATGTAGGCCCGCCTGTCGAGGGTGTCGAGCGGGTGCATCTCGAGCTCTGCGAGGCGCACGAAGAAACGCGGCCCGGCGTACCGCTCCTTGTTCTCCTCGTGGTCCCGGATCACGTGGCAGACGTTCTGGCACAGGAAACACTCGATGCACTTGCGGAATTCCTGCCCCCTCTCGACGTCCACCTGCTGCATGCGATACCCCTCAGGAGGCTTTTCCTGCGGGGTGAAGGAGGGGATCAGCTTGGCGACCTCGTAGTTGTAGGAGACGTCGGCCACGAGGTCCCGTATCACGGGGAAGGCTCTCATCGGAGAGATCGTCACCGGCTCGCCCGCCGGCAACGTCGACATCCGCGTCATGCACATGAGGCGGGGCCGGCCGTTTATCTCGGCGGAGCAGGAGCCGCACTTGCCCGCCTTGCAGTTCCACCGTACGGCCAGGTCGGGCGCCTGCGTTGCCTGGATGCGGTGGACGACGTCGAGCACCACCTCGCCCTCTGCTGCTTCGATGCGGTACTCGACGAAGTCCCCGCCCTTCGAGTCGCCCCTCCACAGGCGCATGCGCAAGTCCGCGACGGGCCCGGCCGGGAGGGCGGCTTCCGCCCCGGCCGGGGCAGTGGGACCGGCCGCCTGCTCGATCGCCCTCATCCCTGCCCTTCTTTGACCTTGACCTCCGACGTCGAGGCGGGGTCGCCGGCCCCGTGCTCTTCCGCCTCGGCTTCTTCGAGGAGGGAGGCGAGCTCCGCCGGCATGGCAGGTCTCGGCTCGGGGGTCACGCTGTAGCGGCCGTCGGTGAGGCGCGTGACCATGTTGACCCTTTCGAGCTCCGGGTCTGCCTGTGGATAGTCATCGCGGGTGTGCCCCCCCCGGCTCTCGCGCCGCTCGATGGCTCCGAGCGTGGTGCAGTTGGCGCACGCCAGCATCGACTCGAGGTCGATCGCCATGTGCCAGCTGGGATTGAAGGCCCTCTCCCCGGTCACACCGACCTTCTCGACCCGGTCTCCCAGCTCACCGAGGCGCTGTCTCGCATCCTCGAGCTCGCTCGCGGTCCGGATGATCCCGACCAGGTCCTGCATCGTCTCCTGCAGCTCGTGGTGAAGGTCGTAGGGGTTCTCGCCGCCGTCGCGGCCGAAGAAGGCGAGGCAGTGGCCAGCTACGGCCTCCACCTGGTCCTCGGCGACGGCTGGGGCGCCCGGCTGGCCGAGGGCGCGCTCGGCGGCGGCGAGCCCGGCGCGCCTGCCGAACACGAGCAGGTCTGAGAGGGAGTTGCCCCCGAGCCGGTTCGCTCCGTGCATCCCGCCCGCCACCTCGCCGGCGGCAAAGAGGCCCGGGACGGTCGTCTCGGCCGTGTCGGCGTCGACGCGCACTCCCCCCATGATGTAGTGGCACGTCGGCCCGATCTCCATCGGGACTGCCGTGATGTCGACGTCGGCGAGCTGCTTGAACTGGTGGTACATGGACGGGAGGCGGCGCCTTATGTACTCGGGCGACCGCCTCGAGGCGATGTCGAGGTAGACGCCGCCGTGCTGGCTTCCCCTGCCCGCCTTCACCTCGCTGTTGATCGCCCGGGCGACCTCGTCGCGGGGGAGCAGCTCGGGCGGCCGCCGGTAGTTGACCTTGTCGTCGTACCACCTGTCGGCCTCCTCGACCGAGTCGGCGGTCTCGGCGGCGAAGTACGGCGAGATGTAGTCGAACATGAAGCGCTCGCCCGCGGAGTTCTTGAGAACGCCGCCGTCGCCCCGGACACCTTCGGTCACGAGGAGGCCGCGGGCCGAGAGGGGCCAGATCATCCCCGTCGGGTGGAACTGGACGCACTCCATGTCGATCATGTCGGCCCCCGCCCAGAGGGCGAGGGCGTGCCCGTCCCCCGTCGACTCCCACGAGTTCGAGGTGAACTTCCAGGTCTTGCCGACTCCTCCGGTGGCGAGGACGACGGCCTTTGCCGAGAAGGCCACGAAGTCGCCCGACTCGCGGTAGAAGCCGACGGCCCCGTTCACGGCGCCGTCGTCGCCTTTCAGGAGCCGCACGACCTTGCACTCCATGAAGACGTCGACCCCGAGGGCGACGGCACGTTGCTGGGTCGTACGGATGAGCTCGAGCCCGGTGCGGTCGCCCACGTGGGCAAGGCGGGCGTAGCGGTGGCCGCCGAAGTCGCGCTGGAGGATGCGACCGTCCTCGGTGCGGTCGAAGAGGGCTCCCCACTCCTCGAGCTCGAGGACGCGGTCAGGTGCCTCCCTGGCGTGCAGCTCGGCCATGCGCCAGTTGTTGAGCATCTTGCCGCCGCGCATCGTGTCCCGGAAGTGGACCTTCCAGTTGTCCTGGGGCCAGACGTTGCCGAGGGCGGCGGCGACGCCCCCTTCGGCCATGACGGTGTGCGCCTTCCCGAGCAGCGACTTGCAGACGAGAGCCGTCTTGCAGCCCTTCTCGATTGCCTCGACGGCCGCTCGCATCCCGGCCCCGCCGGCGCCGATGACGACGACGTCGTAGCCGTGGGTCTCGACCTCGTGCTTTCCGGCCATCAGAAGAACTTCGGGTCGTGGATCGTGCCGCTCGACACGAGGTACACGTAGAAGTCGGTCCAGGCGATCCAGCCGAGAGAGAGCCAGGCGAAGAGCTGGTGACGGGAGTTGAGCGGGCTCACGACCTTCCGCCAGAGGGCGTAGCGCGTGGGAT
>JASHRK010000012.1 GCA_030037405.1 Acidimicrobiales bacterium
GCTCGGCGTCGCCACCGACGTCGCCGGAGCGCTCGACGCCGCCCATCGCGTCGGGCTCGTGCACCGCGACGTGAGCCCGCGCAACATCGTGCTTCGCGAGGACGGGCGAGCCGTGCTCATCGACTTCGGGCTCGCCACGGCAACGGGCGTCCGCCAACCCGACGACTCGGTCATAGGGACCGTGAGCTACAGCGCCCCTGAGCAGACCGGGATGATGCGACGACCGGTCGACCGGCGCTCGGATCTCTACTCCCTCGGTGCCGTGATGTTCGAGTGCCTGGCCGGGCGCCCGCCTTTCGAGTCCGACAACGCCGCAGAGGTCGTGAGGATGCACGCCGTCTCACCAGCCCCCGAGCTGCAAACCTTCCGGCCGGACGCCTCGACCCAAATCTGCCGCATCGTCGCCCGCCTTCTTGCCAAGGACCCCGACGACCGCTACCAGGACGCCTCGTCCCTCCTCGCCGACCTCGAGGCGCTCAAGGCCGGGAGGCTCTCGGCAGACGCCCCCCTCGGGCAGGGCGCATCGGAGGCCCCTGTCGCCCTCGAGGGCCTCCTCGTCGGGCGCGACGGCGAGATCGCCACCCTCGGCGCCCTTCTGAACGAGACGGTGCGAACCGGCTCCGGCTCCGTAGTGGTTCTCGAAGCAGAGCCGGGCGGAGGGAAGACAAGGGTGATCGAGGAGCTGGCCCGAGCCGCCCGCAGTGCAGACGTGGCTGTGCTCTCGTCGCAGATCGGCCCCGACCACCCGGGGCCGCTTAGGCCCATAGCTCAGGCGGTCGGGCGTTATCTCGCCGGCCTCGAGGCCCGCGACCCCGCCGCCCTCGAGGCCATGGTCTCGGCGGTGAAGCTGCACGATCCGGGTACCTCGGCGTCGCTCCTCGGGCTCTCCGCCGATCTCGACCCCTACCTAGCGTCACGACAACGCGGGAGCGGTGAGCCGATCGAGCACCATTTCGCCGTCATCGAGGCGGCCCACGTTCTCATCTCGCTCGCAGGCTGCAGAGCGGGCGGCACTCTCCTCGTGCTCGACAACGCCCATCTCGCCGACGACGCCACCCATCGCGCCCTTGCCTACCTCGCTCCGGAGCTGAAGCGCCTCCCCCTTCTCGTCGTCCTCACCGCTCGCAACGACCCGAGCAGCTTCGAGGCGCTCGGGCGCCTGCGCGACGAGCTCGGTGAGGCCGTGAAGCGCCGGATCGAGCTCCCGAGGCTGAAAGACGAAGAGGTCCAGCAGCTGCTGCGCAGGCAGCTCGGAGGCAGCAAGCTCGACGAGGGGCTCGCACTCGACATCACCGTCCGAGCGAACGGCAATCCCGGAGCCGCCATCGAGTACCTGCGCTCCGCCCTCGAGGCGGGAGTGCTCCGACCGAGCTGGGGCAGCTTCTCGGTCGACGCCGAAGCCCTTGCCAACCTGGACCTGCCCGGCGACGTCATGGCGCTCGCCCTGAGGAGGCTCGAGGCGCTGCGACCGGCGACACGCTGGTTGCTCACCCAGGCAGGGGTCATCGGTGCCAGCTTCCATGCCGACCTGTTGGCGGGCGTCACGAGATGGCCGATCGGCGACGTCCACGTCGCCCTTGGAGAGGCGACGGCGGCGAGGGTGATCGAGGGCGAGGGGGCCGACCGGTACCGTTTCTTGCACGAGGAGGTACGCGACACGCTCCTCTCCGCGCTCGACCTCCCCGCCGCCAGGAAGGCCCACCAGATGCTGGCACAGGCGCTCGAGGCCTCGGGCGACACCCGTCCGGAAGCGGTCTACGACATCGCTCGCCACTTTGCCCTCGGCGACGTCTCCGCCGACCCGACCCGCGCCTTCGCCGCCAATCTCCGTGCCGCCACGCTCGCCTTCGCCGGGCAGGCCGACGAGGACGCTCTCGCATTCTTCGCCGCTGCCGACTCGATCGCCGAAGAGCACGGCCTCGCGGCAGTCCACGGCCTCCAGGCCGACTACGGGGACGTGCTCGCCAGGTGCGGGGACATAAGCGAAGCTCTCGTCCGCTACGAGCGCGCTCTCGCCGTCGAGAAGGAGCGCACGAGACGGGCGACGGTGCACGCGGCGATCGCTCGCGTCCATTTCGCGCAGGGCAACAGCGCCGCTTGCCGCGAGCACGCCCGCCTCGGTCTCGAGGCGATCGATCGCAAGCTTCCCAAGAGCCGACCGGTTCTCTGGGTCACGACTCTCCCCCTCTTCGCCCTCGGAGTCGCCGTCGCCGTCACGCGGATCGGCTTCGGTGGCGCTCGGTCAGAGACACGCTGGCGCTTGAAGCTGCAGTGCCGCCTCCTCGAGCTCGTGGGACTGGCGGCGAACCTCGAGAATCGGTGGGGAGTCGAGTTCGCCGTCGCCTTTCGATCGCTCCTCCCCGCCAACAGGCTCGGGCACTCGCGCGAGTACGTGACCGTGTACTCCGCCTGCGGCACCATCCTCGCCCAAGTCAGGCTGATCGCCGCCGCCCGGTTCATGGCACGCCACGTTCGCCGCGTCGCCGACGCGACGGGAGACCCGGGAACAAAGGCGCATGCCCGCCTCGTGGAGGGAATAAGCCTCGAGTTCCAGGGCGACTCCATCGGCTCGGAGCGGCTCTTGACCGAGACGCTCCGCCAGGACGGGAGGTGGCTCGAGCCGGGCGAGGTGGCGACGGGCGCCCTTCATCTCTGCCTCAGCCTCGCCCTCAGGGGACGCGTCTTCGAAGAGGTCTCCTGGTTGGACGAGGCCCTCTGGCACGGACGGCCCTCGACTGCGGCCGACCGGGACGTGCGATCGCTCGACTTCGTCGGCATCGCCCTCGCCGGCTTCCTCGAGCAGCCGAGCGCCGCTTTGGAACGGATCAACCGGATCGAGAAAGCCTTCGCCGAGCAGGCACCGACCCCGTACTCGGCGTGCGGGTACAGCCTCGCCCTCATGCTCTTCCACTTCGGGCTGGCCGAGCTGGGAGAGCCCTTCGACAAGGCCGTCACCCAGTTCCGAGCCGCCAAGCTCCCGCCGTGGAATTGCCCCTATGTCTTCTCGTCGTTCTGGGTGATACAGAGCTTCGGCCGCATCGCCCAGATGCTGGCCGCACCGCCAGGGGAGGTCCGTGACCGCTCCCGGGGGGCGCGCCGCGCCGTCCTCGAGCTGCGGATAGCGGCGCGCAACCCGGTCCAGCGGGCCTACGGGTACGCCGCCAGGGCGGGTTACCTGGCGGCGAAGGGCCGGTACCGGCGGGCAATGCGGGTCTCGGAGAGGGGACAGTCGCTGCTCATGGGCCAGGACGCTCCTGGAGCCGAGGTAGCGCTCTCAATGGCAAGGTCGCGGGCTCTCGTCGGAGTGGGCTACGTGCACGAAGCCGAGCGGATGGTGATCACCTCGGGACGGCTCGCCGAGGACCTCGGCCTCACTGCCTATGTCAGGTGGGTCCAGCCACAGTTGCGCGGTCTCGAGACCGTGCAAGCCCACTCGAGACCGAGGCACCGGCCCGTGACGGACCCAGGCACCCTCGCCCGCATCGGGCGGGACGAGACGACCGGGGTGCTCGAAGGGACGGGGACGCCCGGAAGGCGGCGACACCGCTCCCTTGCCGCCACGGCGGGCGGGTCGACCGCCGGGCCGCTCAGAGGGGCGACTCGTGCCGCCCGCCAGCTCGACGCCCTCCTCCAGGTGGGCGCGGCCGCCGCCCGCGTCCTCGACCCAGAGGAGCTGATCCGCCTCGCCCTCGACGAGACGGTGCGGATCCTGAACGCCGAGCGGGCGCTCCTCTTCTTAGCGGATGAGGACTCTTTCGGCGTCCACCCCCATCTCGGGAGGGACGCCAGCAAGAACGACATCCGCGAGCTCACCAACTACTCCTCGACTATCGTCGACCGCGTCGCCTCCACGCGCGAGCCGATCGTCCTGACGGGCACAGAGGAGGGCGCCGCCCTCGGGTCCGAGTCCGCCGTCACCCACGGCCTCCGTTCCATCCTCGTGGCACCGCTTCTCATGGAGGACCGCCTCCTCGGCGTCGTCTACCTCGACAGCCGGCTCGCGAAGGGGATCTTCACGAACGAGGACGTCGAGATCCTGGCCGCCATCACGAGCCACGTCGCCTTCGCCCTCGAGACGGCGCGGGTCGCCGAGATGGAGCTCTCCGTCGCCACCGAGCGGCGCCAGCGAGAGGTGGCCGAGCTGCTGCGTGACTCCATGCGCTCGCTCGGACAGAACCTCGAGCCGGCCGGCGTGCTCCGTAGCACGCTGCAGACCGCGGTCAGCGCCCTCGCAGCGGATGCCGGGGCCGCTCTTCTCGCGGACGGCGAGCGCCTCGAAGTCGTGGTGGCCGTCGGATCGGGCGTGAGGCTCCCCCCCGAGGGATACGACATCGCCCGCTCCGAGCACGGCGAGATCGCCGAGGCTCTCCGTTCACGAGGGTCCGTCTCGGTCGCCAACGTCATGTCCGACAGGGCCTCTCCCCTGATCGGTCTGCTCGGACGGGCGTCGTCGTTCCTCGTGACCCCCCTCGTCGTTCGCGAGCAAGCGATAGGTGCCCTCATCGTCATCGCCCGGCGGCCCGACGCCTTCGGCGAGACGCCGGCCAAGATCGCCGCCGCCCTCGCCTCCCAGGGCGTCGTCGCCTACGAGAACGCCCAGCTGTTCAGCCGCGTGCAGCTGCTGGCGCAGAGAGACGAGCTCTCCGGGGTGGCGAACCGGCGGTACTTCTTCGAGCTGGCAGACCGCGCCTTCCTGGAGGCCCGCCAGGCGCGAGACGCCCTGGCGGCCATGATGCTCGACATAGACCACTTCAAGGACGTGAACGACCGCTACGGGCATGCCTCGGGAGACGACGTCATCCGGGTCGTCGCCCAGCGCATCTCAGAGATCATCGGCTCGGGGGACATCCTCGGTCGTTACGGCGGAGAGGAGTTC
>JASHRK010000118.1 GCA_030037405.1 Acidimicrobiales bacterium
GGAGGCGACTCTCGCTCCGGGCGCGACAAAGGCGACGGGCGCAGGCAGGAGGGCCCGTGTGGAGGTGCCCGACGAATGGCGCACGTGCTTCGAACGCGACCGGGACAGGATCCTGCACTCGGCCGCCTTCCGCCGTCTTGCTGGAAAGACCCAGGTCTTCGTCTTCCCTGCCGACCACCAGCGCACGAGGCTCACCCACGCCCTCGAAGTGGCGCAGGTGGCGGGGGCCATCGCCCGCTCCTGCCGCCTGAACGTTCCGCTCGCAGAGGCGATAGCCCTTGCACACGACTGTGGGCACGGGCCTGGGGGTCACGCAAGCGAGGACGCCCTCACGCCCTATCTCCCGGGAGGCTTCGATCACGCCGTGTGGGGAGCCGACGTGACTGCCAGCAGTTTGAACCTGTGCGAGGAGACTCTCGACGGCATCCGTAACCACTCCTGGTCGCGACCCACCCCTGCGACACCGGAGGGCGAGGTGGTGGCGCTGGCCGACCGCATCGCCTATACGGCGCACGACCTGGAGGATGCCGCCCGTGCCGAGCTCGTCGCGGTGGACGAGCTGCCACCGGTGGTGGTCGAGCGATGTGGACCGACGAGGTCGAGCCAGCTGGGGGCGTTCATCGGCGACGTGGTGGCGACGACCTGCTCGGTCGGGATCGTCGGGATGACGCGCGACATGGCGGACTGCCTCGCCGAGCTGCGGCGCTTCAACTACGAACGGATCTATCTCCGTGAGGCCTCGATCGAGCAGTCTCGCCGCGTCGTGGAGATGCTCCGAGCGCTCGTGGAGCACTTTGCCGCCCATCCGAACGAGCTGCCCGCCGGGTTCGGCCCGCCAGAGAGCGAGCGGTCCCTCTCGATGGCGGTCGAGTACGTGGCGGGCATGACGGATCGTTTCGCGTGCCACCAGGCGGTCGCCAGGCTGAGCTGGCCGAGCGATCGGCTCCCGCATGGAGCCGCCTGAGCTTCCTAGGGCACATGGAGCCCGCTGCCCGTCAGGGCCGTCTGACCAGCCCGCCGGGCCACCTACGATGGCGGGCGCGGCCAGAGCCGCCATGGGCGCCGTGAGAGGGAGCTGTCAGGGGGCTGCAGTCGGGGCGGGCCCGGAGGACCTAAAGGAGCAGTCGAGTGGACGTGCGAATCGGGATCATCCAGACACCGAAGGAGCTCGACGTCGAGCTCTCCCCGGGTACCGATCGTGAGCAGGTCATCGCGGACGTCGAGAAGGCTCTGAAGGACGCCGAAGGCGTCCTCTGGCTGACGGACAAGCGTGGTCGCGGGTTTGCCGTCCCAGCCGGTCGGATCGCCTACGTGGAGGTCGGAGCCGAGACCGAAGATCGCAAGGTCGGGTTCGGCGCTCCTTAAGCGGCAAGCGACGCGAGACCCTCGTGACGGACCTGCTCTCGCGGCGCCTCCTGTTCGTCACGGGAAAGGGCGGCGTCGGGAAGACGACCGTGGCGGCCGCCTTCGGGCTCCTCGCCGCCGGGCAGGGAAGGCGGACCCTCGTGTGCGAGGTCGAGCCCAAGGGCGACCTCGCCGCCGCCTACGAGTGCGGCTCGACACCCTTTACGGGGCGTCGGGTGAACCCGGCGCTCTCGGCGATGTCGATGGACACCGAGGCGGCACTGCGCGAGTACCTGCGGCTGATAGCCGGCGTGCCCGTGGTCGGGAGAGTAGGCCCAGTCGCCACGGCCTTCGACTTCGTCGCCACGGCGGCCCCCGGCATCCGCGAGATCCTTACGATCGGCAAGCTCTGCTACGAGGTTCGCGCCCGCCACTACGACCTCGTGGTCGTCGACGCCTCCTCCACGGGGCACGTGGTCGGCCAGCTCGCCGCCCCTACCGGGATCAACGAGCTCGTCCGCGTGGGGCGGATCCGCAACCAGACTCGGTGGATGCTCGAGATCCTCTCCGACCCGCGGCCCACGGGGGCGGTGATCGTGACCACTCCCGAGGAGATGCCGGTCGCCGAGGCGCTCGACCTCTCGGAACGCATCCGGGCGGAGACCTCTGTGAACCTTGCCTGCGTGATAGCAAACCGCGTCCTCCCCGAGCTCTTCGGGCATCGCGAGGAGGCTGTCTTCGAGGCCCTCGACACCGCCTCTCGCTCGAGGGCGATCGCCGAGGGCACCCGCTCTCGGGCAGGCGACGTGGGCGCCGTCCTCTCGGCGGCGAGGCTGGCTGTCACGATCAGGCGGGACGGCGCCCAGCACCTCGACCGCCTGAGAGACGGCATCGACCCGAGCGTGCCCCTTCTCTACCTGCCCTACCTCTTCGGGCGGGCCCACGGCATGAGGGCGATCCGGCAGGTGGCGCATGCCCTCGGGGAGGAGCTGTGAGGTCTGTCAACGCCGTGAAAGAGGCGTTCCGCGGCGCCGGGATCGAGCAGCTGGTGGCGGCCAAGGAGGTGGTCGTGGCCGTCGGCCCGGGCGGAGTGGGAAAGACCACGACTGCGGCTGCTCTTGCGGCGACCGCTGCTCAGCGCCTCGACGCCAAGGTCCTCGTGCTCACCGTCGACCCCGCCCGCAGGCTGGCGGACGCCCTCGGGCTCCGAGGGATCGGCAACCAGGCGACTCG
Source organism: Acidimicrobiales bacterium (assembly GCA_030037405.1). Taxonomy (GTDB): domain Bacteria; phylum Actinomycetota; class Acidimicrobiia; order Acidimicrobiales; family Bog-793; genus JOPF099. The sequence goes on from JASHRK010000118.1 coordinate 2,578, forward strand.
GGTCTGCTCAGATGCTTTCGCCGCAGGAGGCGTTGAGCCGAAGGGGGAGCTCTACGCGGCGATGCTCGACATGTCGGAGTCGTGGGACGAGCTAGTGCGCCGTCACGCCCCCGACGACGCCACGGCCAGGCAGATACTGGCGAACCCCCTCTACCAGAACGTGAGCCGGCGTTTCGCCCAGGGACACGATTACATCGCCATGGAGCGGCTCTACGAGATCCACGAGGAGGGCGAGTACGACCTTGTCGTCGTCGACACGCCGCCCTCGCGCAACGCCCTCGACCTGCTGGACGCTCCCGAGCGGATGAAGGAGTTCTTCTCCTCGCGGCTCCTGCGGTGGCTGACCGTGCCCTACCGGTCCCGCCTCGTCAACGTCGCCGCCCGACCCTTCTACCAGGTGGCCGACCGCGTGCTCGGGAGCCAGCTGCTGCAGGACCTCGCCGACTTCTTCATTCTCCTGCAGACTATGCAGGACGGCTTCGTAGCCCGGGCGGACGCCGTGAGCCACCTCCTACGAGACGTGCGCACCACCTTCCTCGTGGTGACGACGCTCGAGGCGACCCCCGGGCGGGAGGCGGGAGAGATGATCGCGGCGCTCGCCGAGCGCCGGCTCCATCTCGGCCTGCTCGTCTGCAACCGAGTGCTCCCGCGAACGCTGACAGATCCCTCTGCCGCACGAGCGGCCGACGCCATGGCGAGGTTCTCGGAGGAGCTGGCGGCGTCGCTCGCCGACGGGCTGTCGGTCGAGCGTGAGCCGGTCGAGGAGGGTGTCGTGCGGCTCGTGCTGGAGGAGGTGGCGCAGAGCTTCGGAAACCTGCGTCAGGTGGCCACACGCGAGGCGGAGCTCCTGCACGAGCTCTCCGAAGGGCACGAGGTGACTGCCACGGTGCCCTACCAGCCGGGGAACGTCTCCGATCTCGCAGCCCTGCTGAAGATGGGCGCGAGCATCTGGGGTGGCGGTGGGGCAGAGACGGGCCCTGAGCAATCGAGGCCGCCGAGGTGATCGACTACCACGTCCACCTCTGGCCCCACCCCGAGCGAGCCGACGAGGGAGAGCTGGCGCTCGAGCGCATCGCCCGCTATACCGAGGAGGCAGCGAGGGCGGGAGTGGGGGAGATAGCGCTCACGGAGCACATCTTCCGTTTCGTGCAGGGCAGGGCGGTGACCGAGGGGTGGTGGCGGGACTGGCCGGAGTGGGGAGGGCTTCCCCTTTATGCCCGGGCCGAGGCCTATTACGACCATCACGCCACGGTCGACCTCGACCACTACGTCGCCACGGCGCTGGCTGCGAAGGAGGCGGGGTTGCCCGTGATCGTGGGCCTCGAGGTCGACTACGTCCCGGGCCGCATGGAGGCGGTGTCGGCACTTCTCGCCGGCTACCCCTTCGACGTCCTCCTCGGCTCCGTGCACGCTCTCGAGAACTGGCTCTTCGACGATCTCTCGGACGCGACGCAGATGGCGGTCTGGGAAAGCCGGCCCCTCGAGGAGATCTGGCGCGCCTACGCCGGCGCTATGGAGGAGCTGGCGGCTACGAAGAGCTGCGACGTCCTCGCGCACCCTGACCTCGTGAAGGTCGCGGCCCGCTATCCCGACAGAGGCGTGATCGACGAGTGCGAGGAGCGCATCGCCGATGCGGCGGCAGGAAGCGGCATGGCCGCCGAGATCTCCTCGGCCGGGAGCGCCAAGCCCTGCGGCGAGGACTACCCCTCGCCGAGCCTCCTCGCGCGGCTCTCGAGAAGGAACGTGCCGATCACGTTTGCCTCCGACTCCCACGGCCCCGCACGTGTAGGTGAGAGAAACGCAGCTCTTCTCCGACAAGCCCTCGCCGCCGGCTACCGGTCCGTGCGGCGCTTTCGCGGGCGCCAGGCCACCGACGCCGACCTCTGCCTGCCAGGCAGCGCCCGATGACCTCGCCGCTAGAGCTCGCCTACCGGGGTGCTCACCTCGATCCGGCTTCCAGGAGCCATCTCGAGGAGTTGACGGCGTCGTGGAGCCTGTTGGCCGACCTCTGCTTCTCCGATCTCCTCCTTTACGCCCCCCTCGAACGGCTTGCGGCGGAGCCGAGCGGGCGAGAGCAACGCCTTATCGTGGTCGGCCAGGTCCGGCCGACCACGAGCCAGACCCTGTTCGAGATCGACCTCGTGGGAGAGGTGATCGCGGGCGCCGAGCTCCCCCTCGTCGTCGAGGCTCTCCATACGGGTGCCATCGCCGTCGGCGAGCAGCGCTACGAGCCCGGAGAGGGACATCTCCGCCTCGAGTGCATACCGGTCCGGTGCTCCGGCAAGGTCGTCGGGGTCATGACGCGGGTGTGGAACCCGAGCGTGGGGCGGCGGCGGGGGACGCTCGAGCGCGTCTACCTCGACCTGTTCGAACGGTTCTCGGTCATGGTTGCCGACGGGATCTTCCCTTTCACCGACGACGAGCTCCCGGGTGAGCACCTGCCCCGCGTCGGGGACGGCGTGATCGTCACCGACGAGCGCGGGCGGGTGACCTTCTCCTCTCCCAATGCCGTCTCCGCCCTGCACCGCGTCGGCATCAGGAGCGCCACCATCGGATCGACCCTGCAGGGCGTCGGCCTCGACACGACCGTCGTCGAGGACTCGTTCGCCTCCCGCCTGCCCGTGGTCGAGGAGATCGAGGGCCGCTCCGAGGTGGTCCTTCTCCTCCGGAGCATCCCGCTCGTCAACCGGGACGAGCCGACTGGCGCCCTCGTCCTGCTGCAAGACGTCACGGACCTGCGTCACCGGGACCGGCTCCTTCTCAGCAAGGACGCCACGATCCGCGAGGTCCACCACAGGGTGAAGAACAACCTACAGACGATCTCGTCTCTTCTCCGGCTGCAGGCGAGGCGGATCGAGGCGCCCGCCGGTCGCACGGCGCTCGCCGAGGCGGAGCGGCGCATCCGCTCTATCGCCGTCGTGCACGAGATCCTCTCTAGGGACGCGAGCGATCAGGTTCCCTTCGACGAGATCGTCCAGGCGCTAGTGAGGATGGCACGTGAGACGAGCGTCGGCCCCTACGACGTCACCGTGAGCGTCGAGGGTGAGCTCGGGGAGATCCCGGCTGAGAGCGCCACTCCGATGTCGGTCGTGATTGCCGAGCTGTTGCAGAACGCCATAGAGCACGGTTTCCCCGAGCCGGCAGAAGGAGTCGCCCAAGCGGGTGCCTCTGGGGTCGCGCCCCCCCGAGTCGAGCTCGTCTTTGGCCACGACGCCAAGCACTACGAGGTCGTGGTCAGGGACAACGGGGTCGGGCTGCCGAGCAGCTTCGACATCGACGAGACCCGCAGCCTCGGACTCTCGATCGTCCGTGACCTCGTGAGAACTCAATTGAGTGGCACAATCACGATGGAGAGCGATCCACGCACTGCTGACGGGGGGACGACGGTCCGCCTCGAGATACCAGCGCATCGATCCGTCTGAACCTACCGGGGCCGGCCTTGACAATGGATCCTACGAGCGACTCTGCAAGCGTGGAGGCAGCTGTGGCGTCTGTATCTCCGATGGCAATGGCCGAAGCGGTCGCGCCCGAGGGTCTGGAAGCAGCCCCAGAGGACGAGCCGCGCGAAGGAACCGAGCCGGGACGTCCAACCTTCGAGCAGCTCTACGTCTCGTCCTACCAGCGGCTCGTGCGGCTCGGGTACGTGATGACAGGCTCGAAGGAAGTCGCCGAGGACCTCGTGCAGGAGTCTTTCGTCCGCCTTCACCGCCACTACGACCGCATCGACGCTCCGGAGCGGTACGCGAGGCAGGCTGTCGTCAACGCCTGCAAGTCCCATTTCCGGAGAGCGGCAAGGGAACGGGATCGCCGCCCCCTCCTCTACATTGTCGACGGGTCGCGCCCCACGGGCGGTGCCGCATCCCAGCCGGGCGACCTTCACGACGTCCTCCTCGCCTTGCCCTACCGCCAGCGGGCGGCGATCGTCCTCCGCTACTACCTCGACCTGTCGGAGGCGGAGATCGCCGACGCCCTCGGGTGCCGTCCGGGAACGGTTGGATCGCTCATCCATAGAGGTCTCGAGCGCCTCCGAGAGGCGGTTGAGCATTGAAGGGCAAGGAGCCGGCGCCGGAGCTGGAAGAGGCGCTTCGCAGGGCGCTCTCCGAGCAGGCCGGTGCCATCGAGGTCGAGCCGGACGCCCTGGGCCTCGCCGGCCGGATAGCTCGGGAGGGTGCCCGGGCGTCTCGCCACGCCAAGCGGATGCTGGCTGCGGCGGTCGTGCTCTTCGGCGCCGTGGTCGGCGGTTCGCTGGCGGCCTGGCTCACCCCCGACCACCCCTCGCGCAGCGTGCTCTCGGTGGACTCGGGAAACCAGGGCGGGGCCCTTCCCACGGGGCCCGCGAAGCGCTCTCGCCGTCCTGCCGAAGAGCCGGCGGCACCGGCTAGGCCGCCGGTGGTCATCTCCGGGACAGGTCTCGGCGGCACGAGTCTCGAGTCGTACGCCTCCTGGCTGAGCCCTGTCTCGTTGTCGAGCGGAGCGATCGTCTCGGCCTGCACCGACTACGAGATCGTGTCGACGACGGCGACGGCGGACGGGAGGACGGCAGGTGGCGTCGGGGTGATCGGGATCCAGCCGCTCGACCCGACCGGCATCGAGGTGGTCGACTCGGGTGCCACCTCCCTCGGCGGCGGCTCCGACCTGTGGTGGGTCACAGTCGCCGTCGGCCCGCGCGTGAGCAAAGTCGCCGTCGAGCAGCCCGGTGGACGTTTCGACACGACACGTCCCGTCGACGGCGTGACCGTTCTCGGGGGCACGGCTCCTGCGGCGGAGATGGGCCGTTTCTTCAGCGTCGTGGGGGAGTCGGCATCGGGTCAGGGGCTTAACGCCATCGGGTTCCTCGTCGGCTGGGGCCCGAAGGCGGCCGGAGTCGCCGCCTCCACCGCTCCTCTGTCGAGAGCCGAAGCGGAAGCCGCCGCCTTGCACTGCAGCCTGCGGGCGGCGGCCGACGTCACCTCGGCCGGAACCTCGGGCAGCCAGCCGAGCTCGCCCCTGCTCTCGGCCTCCTCGGTAGTTGCCGCCTTTCACCAGGCCTACGACACTCGACCGGCAGCCGGGCTCGACGAGGACCTCGGTAGCGTGGCGCACGGCGCCTACCTGGCAAGAGCTGATCTCGCCTCGGGCGTGGCGACCGGAGCAAGAAACGGCGCTCGTACGACGAGGCCGAAGGCGTCCGGGACGGTGAGCGCCGATCAGGCGAAGGGGTCGGACGTGAGCGTGGCGGCCGTGGCGTTCGTCTCCGCCGAGCGTGCGGCCGTCGTCTTCAAGCTCGGCAACGGGCACTGGCAGACAGGGACGGCTGTTCTCGGCTCGACCGGCGTGTGGATGGTGGGAGAGTCGACCTTCTGCTCGGACGTCGTCGGCAGCTCGGGGACCCTCGCCATGACGGTGTCGCCCGCTCTCAGGTCCGCCTGCGGGCGGGTGCTCGGCGGCTGAGGGGCGATCAGGCCAATCAGGCGGCTGCCTGGCTGGAAGAGAAGACGATCAGGAAGCCCGGCGACGTCGTGCCGCCAACCAGGCCTTGCGGAGCTTGCGCCGCTCTTCCTCCGAGGTCGCTCCCCATACTCCCGACTCCTGGTTGGTCGCAAGGGCGAACTCTAGACACGGCTCGCGGACTTCGCAGCTGAGGCAGACGGCTCGGGCGGCTTCGATCTGGTCGATGGCCGGACCGGTCGATCCGACGGGGAAGAAGAGATCGGGGTCGGTATCACGGCAGGCCGCGCTGTTGCGCCAGTCGCCGGTATCCCACTCGATCGAGCGGGTCCAGGTCAGTGCCACCGTCGCCTCCTGTGAGGTAACTGCCGTCTGCACCTTCGCCGACAGCCTTGTGAACAAAGTCACAAACTATCGCCGCTTCACACAAACCGTGGTGAAGTGGGGTCGGAAGGGGCCGGCGAGCGGTATTGCACCGGTAATGATATGACGGAACGAGAGGGACTGCAAGCATGTGAGCACGAGCACAATGTGCCCGAAGCTCTCGTTTCTCCCCCGGGTTGGCCAGGTGCCTTGCATCTCGGGAACAATCAGGGACATGAACGTCGCAGTCTGCGTGAAGCAGATCCCGGACCCGGCGGGCGAGCTCTCCCTCGACCCGTCCACCCACAACCTCGTCCGGGAAGGCAAGCTCGTCCTCGACGACTCGGATTCCTACGGGGTCGAGATGGCGCTCCAGCTGGTCGAGTCGGCTGGTGGGGGCGACGTGACGCTGGTGTCGATGGCACCGAACGGCGAGACGTCAGGGCTTCGCACCGCTCTTGCGATGGGAGCGACAGCCGCCGTGCTGATCAGCGACGCCGCCCTTGCCGGCTCTGACGCCCTCGGCACGGCCCGTGTCCTGGCGGCGGCGATCCGCAGGTTCCAGCCTGATCTCGTGCTGGCGGCGACCGAGTCGACGGACGGCTACACCGGCACGACCCCGGTGCAGCTGGCGGAGCTGCTCGGCTGGCCTTCGGTCACCTTCGCCAAGCACGTCGAGCTCGGCGAGGGCCTGGTGAAGGTGAGGCGCCAGACAGAAGCCGGCTACGACGAGGTCGAATGCCCCTTGCCCGCGGTGGTGACCGTGACGGCCGGGGTGGTCGAACCGCGCTACCCCTCTTTCAAGGGGATCATGGCGGCGCGGTCGAAGCCCCTCGACGAGCTCACGATCGCCGATCTCGGCATAGACCCTTCTCAGCTCGGAGCGGCCGGCGCCCGCCAGGAGGTCGTCTCGGTCGAGGATGCCGCCGCCCGCCAGTCAGGTGAGATCGTCGTCGACGAGGGGGACGCCCACGAGCGCGTCGTCGCCTTCCTCGAGCGGATCAAAGTCTTGTAGGGAAACCCCTCTGACGCGAGCCGCGAGCATGCAGGGCAAGGACCTTTAGCAACGACCTCTAGCAACGACCTCTAGCAACGCCGAAGGACATCTAGCAAGGCGAAGGACCTCTAGAAGGCCATCAGTGAAAGAAGGAACCGTGGAGAAGATCTGGGTACTCGCCGAGCAGAGCCGGGGCGAACCGTCCTCGACCGCTCTCGAGCTGCTGGCGGCCGCCGGGGGGCACGCTTCGGTCGTCGAGGCCGTGAGCTGGGGAGAAGGCGTCGCGCAGGCCGCCCAGGTGCTCGGCGAGCACGGTGCCTCCAAGGTCTACGACTGCCGAGGGCTCGGGAGCTCTCTGCCCGGGCCGAGAGTCGGGGCGGCGATCGCCTCTCTCGTCGAGGCCGGTGGCGGTCCCGACTGCATCTTCGTCGGCCAGACCTACGACGGGCGCGACGTCGCCGGACGGGTGTCGGCCCGCCTCGACGTGCCCCTGCTGACGAACGTCGTCGGCCTGTCCTCAGGAGACGAGGGCCTTGTCTCCGAGCACGCCGCCTTCGGCGGGTCAAAGGTCGTGAGAGCCCGCTTCACAGGAGCAAAGCCGGAGGTGTTCGTAGTGAGGGCCAAGACCTTCACCGCGGCGGCGACCGGAGGGAGCGCGGCCGAGGTGGTGCCTGTGGAGCTTCCCGACACCGGGGCGACCGACGGCGCCAAGGTCGTCGGCCGCCACGAGGAGGAGCAAGAGGGCCCGAAGCTCGACGAAGCCGACGTCGTCGTCTCGGGCGGGCGGGGGCTCGGCGCCGCCGAGAACTACGCCCTCGTCGAAGAGCTGGCCAAGCTCTTGAAGGGGGCTCCCGGGGCCTCCCGAGCGATCGTCGACGCCGGATGGGTGCCCTACTCGCACCAGGTCGGCCAGACGGGAAAGACGGTGAAGCCCTCCCTCTATATCGCCTGTGGTATCTCAGGCGCCACCCAGCACATGGTCGGGATGAAGGGGGCGAAGAACATCATCGCTGTCAACAAGGACGAGTCCGCACCGATCTTCTCCATCGCCGACCTCGGCATCGTCGGCGACGTCCACAAGGTGCTGCCGAAGCTGATCGACGCCATCAGGGCACGGAGCTGAGCCGCTAAGGCGCCGCTAAAGCGGCGACGCAGGCCCGGCGAGGAGGGCCCGGGAGGGGCCCGGGTCGGCGCCAGCGGGTACCGGGTGAGCGGGGCGGAAGATTGTGCTCCGAAGGCGCAAGCCGGCGTCGGCGCCGGTCGTCACAAGACCGTGCAGGCGGTGGCAACGCGCAATGAACGAGGCGACATGACGATCGTCACGGGATATCCACCATCGGTCCGGACGCGCCTAAGTAACGTTCGCTCGTGGGGCGCGATTGGCGCACCCGCCAGTGCCACGAGGACACCGTAGTTGCTCTTTCCCACGATCGACTTTGCCATCTTCTTCGGGATCGTCTTCATCCTGAACTGGCTTCTCAAGCCTTACAAGACCTACTGGAAGCTGTTCATCCTGGCGGCGAGCTACCTGTTCTACTCGTGGTGGGACTGGCGTTTTGTCTTTCTGCTCGCCGCCTCCACGGTGTGCACGACCACGGGCGGCATCCTCGTCCATCGCTCGCGCACCGAGCGAGGGAGGCGGTTCGCCCTGGCCGGGACGGTGACCGCCGAGCTCGGCCTCCTCGCCTGGTTCAAGTACTACGGCTTCGTCGTACAAAACGTCGACAACGCGCTCCACAGGATGGGCTTCCACGGCGAGATCCCGCTTCTCAACGTGACGCTCCCGGTAGGGATCAGCTTCTTCACCTTCATGGGGCTCTCGTACGTGATCGACGTCTACCGGCGGAAGCTCGAGCCGGCTCGTCCCATCGACGTCGCAGTCTTCGTAGCGTTCTTTCCCCACCTCGTGGCGGGGCCCATCGTGCGTGGCCGCGAGCTCATCCCCCAGATCGCGGAGGCGCACAACCGCGATCCCCGCTCGATCGAGTTCCCCCGTGCCGCCTACCTGATCATGGCGGGCCTGTTCAAGAAGGTCGTGCTCTCGAGCTACATCTCGACGGCGATCGTCGACCCCGTCTTCGCCAACCCCGGGCAGCACTCCGCACTCGAAGCGCTCTTCGCCATCTGGGGTTATGCCGTCCAGATCTACTGCGACTTCTCCGGTTACACAGACATCGCCATCGGCTGCGCCATGCTCCTCGGCTTCCAGTTCCCGGTGAACTTCAACTCCCCGTACATGGCGCGGACCTTGCAGGACTTCTGGCGCCGCTGGCACATGACGCTGTCGTTCTGGCTCCGCGACTACCTCTACATCCCCCTCGGTGGCAACCAGGGCGGAGACGCCATGCTCTACCGCAACATCATGATCACCATGCTCCTCGGCGGGCTCTGGCACGGTGCGGCCTGGACCTTCGTGGCGTGGGGAGCCCTCCACGGGATTGGGCAGTGCACGGGCCACTTCCGCCGCAAGCGGCGCGCCGCCGCCGGTCGGCCGGCGATGAGCGACGCCCCCCTTGCGGTTGCGTGGCAGAGGTTCGCGACCTTCCAGTACGTCTGTCTCGGATGGGTCTTCTTCCGGGCGACGAGCTTCAACAACGCCTTCGACATGCTGGGACGGCTCGTCTCCGGTTGGACGATGCCGTCGCCGCTCGTGACGTTCCCGGTCGTGCTCACGGTCGTCGTAGGCATCGGGACCCAGTACGTGCCGCCGGGCTTCACTGCCACCTGCGAGCGTGTCTTCTCCCGTTGGGGAGTGCTCATGCAGGGCGCCGCCCTGGCGGCGATCCTCCTCGTCATCACCACTCTCGGTCCGCCGGGAGTCGCTCCTTTCATCTACTTCCGTTTCTGACCGTCACCATGGAGGACGCAAGCATGGGACCGACATCCCCCGAAGCGGGCAGAACGAGAGGAAAGCGTCCGCGGCCTGCGAGGACGGCAAGTGCGCCGTCGGCAGCCAGGCCGGCAAGTGCGCCGTCGGCAGCCAGGCCGGTCCGGAACGCTCGCCGCTCCCGCTCCAAGCCGGCGAGCCGGCGGACCCGCGTCGCCTCGGCGCGGGCGCCCGCTGGTCGCGCTCTTGCAGTCGGGCTCCTGTGCTTCGCTCTATGGACGATCTTCGACGCCAACCACCTCTACGACAACGCTCTCTCCGCCCCCTTCGGGACGCGGCGCACGGTCGCCATCGAGATCCTCCGTCCCCTCGCGGCGGTAGCCAACGCCTTCGGCATCTCTGGTCCCGTCAACGCCGCCGACTCGGCGCTCGGGCGTGGCGGGGCGATCACGAGCTCGAAGCTGCCCTCGGTCTCCCCTCCGCCACCCGCCGACAGGGTGCGGCCGCCCAACGACGCCGATATCTACGGCGTCGCCCCGAGGCCGCACACCTGGGGGAAGACGAGCCTTGACGACGGCACCGGTACGCAACGGGTGGTCTGGCCGCCTCCGATCGCCCAGCCGACACGCGCCCACCCGCTCGTCATGCTCGAGATCGGAGATTCCATCGGCGAGGACCTCGGGTACGGGCTGGGCGACGTCTTCAGCAACGACCCGCGGGTGCGCGTCCTCCAGAAGGCGGTCATCGCCACCGGTCTTGCCCGGCCCGACTACTACAACTGGCCCGTCGCCCTCGAGGCCGACCTCAAGAAGTACCGTCCCGGCGTCGTCGTCGTCATGTTGGGGGCGAACGACGACCAGAGCCTCAGCCTCGCGAACGGTGGCGCCGTCGCGGTCGGGACGCCGCAGTGGGATCGCGTCTATCGCCAGCGGGTGCAGCTCCTCATGGACGAGGCTGTCGCCGCAGGAGCGCACGTCCTCTGGGTGGGCCTGCCTCCACTCGACTCGCCTGCCGTCAACTCGGCCTTTGCCATCCGCGTGAACTCCATCGCGAAGGCGGCAGCCGAGGCAACCTCCGGAGTGACCTTCGCCGGATCTTGGAACCTTCTTGCCGGGCCGAAGGGAGCGTTCGTGCAGTACAAGAAGGTGAACGGCATCCTCCAGCAGATCCGCTACAGCGACGGCGTCCATCTGGCGCCTTACGGATGGGATCTCCTCGCGAGCTACCTGCTCGGCCCCATGCAGCAGGCATGGCACGTGCAGCTCGGAGCGAGGCCCTTGTACAAGCTCGGCTGAGGACCCGGTACCTGGAGGACCGGAACCGGAAGGCCCGGACGGCTGCACGACCTGCCAGGTAGCATGCCGGAAATGGCCGCGTGCGCATCCTGCGGAACCGAGAACCCGTCCGGGAACGGCTTCTGCCGTAAGTGCGGCGCGGCTCTTAAGTCCCTGTGCAGCAACTGTGGAGCGCCCGTCGATGCCGACGACGCCTTCTGTGGCAAGTGCGGCACCCCTCTCGGCGAGCCGGCGGGCGAGGCGACTCCCTCGGCGCTCGGGTTCGCTCAGGTGGCAGCTACGGCATCGGAGCGCCGCGTCTGCTCGGTGCTCTTCGCCGACCTCGTCGGGTTCACGTCGCTCTCGGAGTCGCGCGATCCCGAGGATGTGCGCGCCGTCCTCTCGCGCTACTTCGAGGTGGCGCGGACGGTGATCATCCGTTATGGCGGTGTCGTCGAGAAGTTCATCGGAGACGCCGTCATGGCTGTCTGGGGGACGCCTACGGCGAAGGAGGGTGACACCGAGCGCGCCGTGCGGGCGGCTCTCGAGCTCGTCTCCGCCGTCGACGTGCTCGGGAGCGAGGTGGGGGCGGCCGGGCTGTCGGCCCGAGCGGGTGTGGTCACCGGCGAGGTCGCCGTGACACTCGGCGCTTCCGGCGAGGGGATGGTGGCAGGCGACGCCGTCAACACCGCCTCGCGTGTCCAGGCGATCTCCAGGCCCGGCACGGTCTTCGCCGACGAGACCTCGCGCAGGCTCTCGGCCTCCTCGATCGCCTTCGAGGACGAGGGCAGCTACGAGCTGAAGGGAAAGGAGCTGCCCGAGCAGCTCTACCGCGCCGTCCGCGTCCTCTCCGGGGTGGGCGGGAGCCAGCGTGCGGACGGTCTCGAGGCGCCCTTTACCGGGCGGGAGGCAGAGCTCCGGCTCGTGAAGGAGATCTTCCACTCGACCGTCACCCGTCGCAGCGCCCATCTCGTCGTCGTTTCCGGCCCGGCGGGAGTCGGCAAGTCAAGGCTCGGGTGGGAGTTCGAGAAGTACTGCGACGGTCTTGCCGACACGGTGCTCTGGCACAAGGGACGCTGCCTCTCGTACGGAGAAGGAGTCGCCTTCTGGGCGCTGGCAGAGATCGTCCGCCGCCGTTTCGGGATCGCCGAGGAGGACAGCTCGCCGGTCGCCTCGCAGAAGCTGAGGGAGGGTCTCGTCCGTTTCGTCACAGACGAGTCCGAGCGCGACTACGTCGGGCCTCGTCTTGCGCGGCTCCTGGGGGTCGAGTACCCGAGCGAGCAGAAGGTTCTTCTCACGCGTGACGAGCTCTTTGCCGGATGGCGGCTCTTCTTCGAGCGCCTTGCGGGCGTCGCCCCGGTGATCATGCTCGTCGAGGACGCCCAACACGCCGACGCAGGGCTCCTCGAGTTCTTCGAGCACCTCATCGACTGGTCGAGAGATCTCGCCATCTTCGTCCTCTTGTTCGCCCGCCCCGGGCTGGACGCCATCGACTCGGGCTACGGCATGGGGCGCAACCGCTCGACTCTTGCGCTCGACCCTCTCGACAATCCCTCGATGGAGGCACTCGTCGACTCGCTCGTGCCCGCCATGCCGAGAGACGCCAAGCAGGCGATCACCACACACGCCCAAGGCATCCCTCTCTTCGCCGTCGAGACGATCCGCTCCCTCGTCGACTCGGGCGTAGTCACGCGGGAGGGAGACACCTACCGCCTGGTCGGAGATCTCGGCCCGCTGTCTGTGCCCGACTCCCTCCACGCTCTTCTCGCCGCCAGGCTGGACGCCCTCTCGCCCGAGGTCAGGGTGCTCGTCGCCGACGCCTCCGTTCTCGGGACCAGCTTCCAACCCGACGCCCTCGTGGCCGTCTCCAACCAGGACGCCGAGCAGGTGAGCCACGGACTCGCCGATCTCGTGCGGCGTGACGTCCTCCAGGTGTCGGCAGACCCGCTGTCGCCCGAGCGCGGCTCCTACAGCTTCAGCCAGGAGATGCTGAGGCAGGTCGCCTACCAGACTCTCTCGCGAAAGGACAGGAAGTCTCGCCACCTCGCCGTCGCCGCGCACCTGCGTTCTGTCTTCGCCAACGACGGTGAGGAGATCTCGGAGATCATCGCCCGCCACTATCTCGATGCGCTCGCCGCCCAGCCGGACGATCACGACGCGAAGGAGCTCGCCGCCACGACGACGAGATTCCTCGTACGGGCTGCCGAGCGGGCGTCACGCTCGGGGGCCCCGGCGCGAGCCGCCTCCAGCTACGCCGAGGCAGCCGCCCTCAGCGACGAGGACCGTCTTGCCGCCGAGTTGTGGGAGAAGGCTGCCCGCGAGAGCTGTTACTACGGCGACTTCGAGGCCTCTGCCGCACAAGCTGGAACTTCCCGGGAGCGCTACACCGCAGCCGGCGACGACCGCGGGGCCGCCCGCGCCCAGGCGTGCGAGGCGGAGGCGCTTGCCTCGCTCGGCCGCTTCGACGAGGCGAGGCGGGAGGTCGCCGAGGCACTCGAGCTGCTCCGTCCGGAGCCGGATCGGGACACCGTCGACGCCCTCAAGGTGCTCTCCAACGTCGAGCACTTCAGCGGCCATGTCGAGGAGAGCGACCGCGTCTCGTCCGAGGCGCTCTGGCTGGGGCAGGCGGTCGGGGTTGGGGAGGCCGATCTTGCCAGCCTCTTCTCCGCTCGTGGCCTTGCCGCCAGGAGCTCGGACAGGTACGTCGAGAGCGCCGCCTACAGGAGAGAAGCCCTTCGCCTCGCCGAGGAGGCCGGCGACCTTGGCCAGGCGGCGCTGGCGCTTATCAACCTCTCCGACTTGCTGGCGCCGACGAAGCCGCGCGAGGCCGCCGAGGCGGGACGGCGCGCCGCCGAGCACTCGCGCCGCACAGGTCGCCGGTCCTACCTTGGTGCCGCCGTCGGCAATCTCGTGCTCGCCCTCTTCGAGGTCGGCGAGTGGGACGAGGCTGAGGCAGCACTCACCATGGCTTTCCAGGGAGATCGTCTCGACGACGACGAGCTGCTCCGGTTCCGGCGCGGCTGCCTCGACGCCCTTCGCGGAGACGGAGCGAGCGCGGCGGCGGCCCTCGAGGCCCTCCCGAAGTCCCGGGCGAGCGAGGGCACGCAGGACCAGGGTTTGGTGGCGATGCTGCAGACCTTCTGTGCCATGACGGCCGGCAACGACGCCGAGGTGCTGACCCACTCGAGGCGGGTGCTCGAGCTCGGAGAGTCCTTGGGTGTGGGCAGCGAGCTCGTCCGCTGGGCTTGGCCGATGGCTGCTCGAGCGGCCCGTGCCCTCGGTGAGGCCGCCGCCGTCTCCGAGCTCGTGGCGATGCTAGACGCCCACCCCGCCGGCCACCTGCCAGCCATTCTCCGTGCCTACCGCAAGCTCGAGAGGGCCTGGGCGGAGGCGGCCGGTGCGTCCGAACAGGCAGTCGGCTCCTTCGAGGAGGCGATCACCGCCCTCAAGGAGGTGGGGAACCCCTACGAACTCGCCCAAGCCTTGATCGACCACGCCACCTGGCTCGCCGGCATCGGTGAGACGGCGCGCGCCTCGGCGGCTCTCGACGAGGCTCGCGAGACGGCGACGCGGCTCCGCTGCCCGCCGCTTCGCCTCAGGGCGGACTCCGTCGCAGCGCGGTCGGTCCCGGCTCAGCTCTGAGGGCCGTCCTCGCCCGCCGCCTCGTGCCGCTCGTGGGCGTACCGCTCCCGGGCGGCGTCGATCTCGTTCTCGGCAGCGAGCCGGTCGACCCAGGTGGCACCCTCGACCGACTTGCCCGGTTCGATGTCCTTGTACACCTCGAAGAAGTGCTGGATCTCGAGCCTGTCGAACTCGGGGAGATGCCTCAGGTCCTGGAGGTGCTCGAGACGGGGATCCCTTGCCGGGACGGCGATGATCTTGTCGTCCGGCCCGTGCTCGTCCGTCATGCGAAACATCCCGATCGCCCGGGCACGGATCACGCAACCTGGGAACGTCGGCTCCTCGACGAGCACGAGGGCGTCGAGCGGGTCACCGTCGAGGCCGAGCGTCTCGTCGACGAAACCGTAGTCGGCCGGGTACCTCGTCGAGGTGAAGAGCATGCGGTCGAGATAGATCCGGCCGGTCTCGTGGTTCATCTCGTACTTGTTGCGCTGGCCCTTTGGGATCTCGACGACTATCTCGAAGTCCATGCCGGGCGACCCTACAGGGCGTGCCGGCGCTCTGCCCGCGGCGGTGGCGGGCCGACGTAACAGCGGGCAGTGAAGGGATAGGCGTCGAGGCCCGTCCAGCCGAGCTGGACGTCTCCGACCGGTGTCCAGCCGGCTGCGAGATAGAGGGAGTTGGCGCCCGTGCTCGTCACGTCGACGTCCAGCACGGGGTGGAGGCCGAGACGATGAGCGTCGGCCACGACCTCGCCGAGGAGCAGCCTCCCGATGCCGCGCCCCCGTGCTCCCGGATCGACGAAGAGCCGCTTCACGACGGCAAGCTCGGAGGCAGCAACCCCGAGGGCAGAGGTCCAGACCGTCTCGGCTTCGTCTCCCTCGGCGACTGCCCGCGAGACGTGACCGACCAGCGCGGGCTCTTCGCCGCAGGCCAGGCGGCAGACGGCCACGAAGCACGCCCGGTTCCTGTCGCGCGTGAGCCAGTCGACCGGGTCCGACGGGAAGGAGGCGGGGTAGCCGTCGTGCTCGTGGACCCGTCGCAGGATCGAGCAGACGCGGGCGAGGTCGGTGTCCTGGCGTGGGCGGAGGGCGACCTCTCGCGCTGGGGTCACGGCGTCTCCGGCGTCCTCGCCCGGGCCAGCTGCGTCCGGGCCAGCTCGAGCAGACCCCGCAGCTCGCGTTGCAGCTGCCGCGGGCCGGCGACGATCGTCTCGGCTCCCGGCACGAGACCCTCGACGAGCTCCACGACGGCGCCCGCCCTGACGGCTACGAGCGACCCGGCCGCACGGTCCCAGGGGGCGAGCCCAGCCTCGTAGCAGGCGTCCACCCGGCGGGCGGCGACCCAGCAGAGGTCGAGGGCGGCGGAACCAGCCCTACGGATGTCCCGCACGGCGGGCAGCACCGTCGTGAGCAGCTCGGCCTGGGCTCGGCGCCGTTCCGCCTCGTAGCCGAAGCCGGTTGCCACGAGAGCCTCTGGCAGGGGGACGCTGCCAGCCACCTCGAGGGCGCGGCCGTCCAGCATGGCCGGGTGGCGGTCGGTCGCCGTGAAGGTCTCGCGCCGGAGAGGGTCGTACACGACGCCGGCGAGCGTCTCTCCGCCCACCTCGCA
The DNA here is from genome assembly GCA_030037405.1 of Acidimicrobiales bacterium. Taxonomy (GTDB): domain Bacteria; phylum Actinomycetota; class Acidimicrobiia; order Acidimicrobiales; family Bog-793; genus JOPF099. The sequence goes on from JASHRK010000118.1 coordinate 18,698, forward strand.
GGCGATCGAGACGGCGAATGCAGGGAAGCCGTAGAAGAAGTTGATCGTGCCGTCGAGAGGATCCACGACCCAGGTGAGACCAGAGGTCCCGGCTCTTCGGCCGCCTTCCTCGCCGAGGACGGCATCGGCAGGCCTGGCGGAACGAAGTCGCTTGACGATGAGGTCCTCGCTGGCGTGATCGGCCGCCGTGACGAGGTCTGTGCGGGTGCTCTTCGCCCTGGCGGAAGAGATGAGCGCCCCGCTCGGCGCCGCCTCCTCGTAGTAGGAGAGGACGAGCTCGCCCGACTCGTGGGCGATCTCCACCGCGAGCGACAAGAGCTCTTCGATCTCGAGCATCCCGATCTCCTCGGGGGAGGTGATGGCCATCAGCTGCGGCTCCCGGGCCGGGCGCGCGCCCGTCCGAGCTGGGCGAGCCGGGCCACCGCCACCTCCATGACCAGCTCCGGCGGCCACGCCAGCCGCCCCCGCAGGTCGGCATCCGCCGTGGCGAGGACCTCGACGGCTCGCACTATCCGCTCGTGCCCGAGCTTGCGGGACTGCTCGAGGATCTTGCGCGCCGGGTAGGGGCTCATCTGGAGCACGGCCGCAGCGTCCTCCGCCGAGCGGACGTCGGTGGCGCCGTCCATCCTCAGCATGGCCGAGACGTGGCGGTTCAGGACGGCGAGCACTTGGAGAGGATGCCGTCCGCCCGGTCCGAGCAACCGGTGCAGCGCCGACAGGGAGAGCTCGCCGTCGCCGGCGTCGATGGCGTCGGTGAGCTCCCAGGACGGAGCGCTCCCGGCCTCACCAAGGTAGGGCTGCAGCTCCTCCCTCGAGATCCTGCTCTTGCCGGGATGGGCGAGCGCCACGAGGTCGAGGATGGGGTCGAGGAGGGCGGCGTCCTCGCCGATGTGGTCGGCGAGCAGCTTCCTCGCCCCGGCGTCGAGGCGTAGCTGGGCGCGGGACAGGTGGGCGTCGAGCCAGTCGTTTCTGGCCCGTGATTGGCGCGGGGGGTCCGTGTCGATGACGCGGCCCCCCGCCGCTCTCACCGCCTTCACGAGGGTGGCGGAGATCGGCTTGCCGCCCGCCCCGATCACGAGATGGTTGTCGGCCGGTGGGTTCTCGACGAGCCGGCCCAGCTCGCCCGCCTGCGCCACGGTTAGGGCGCCGGCATTGCGAAGGACGACGACGCGGTGCTCGCTCAACCACGCCGGCGTCGACAGAGCCTCGATCACCGGACCGAGATCGAAGCGCCCTTTCACCTCGTCTCCCGAGGACTCCTCAGCCGGCTCGTACGTCTCGAGCTCCAGAACGGGCCCGTCCCTGCCGGTCAGCTCGGCCAGGAGGTCGGTGAGAGCGCGCGAGACGAGCGAGGCATCGGCGCCGTTGACGAGGAAGGTGCTCACGCCTCGGCGCCCGTGCGGCTTGCGCCCGCCCGCTCGCCGGCTTCGCCCGCCTCCTCACCCGCCTCCCTGCCGGCCTCGAGGATGGCGGAGAGGACGTCTCGGGCGCGCACTGTCGGAGCGACGTCGTGCACGCGGACGATCCGGCATCCCCAGGCGATACCGAGGGCGGCGGCCGAGAGGGAGGCGTCGCGGCGCTCGCCGATGGCAAGCCCGAACGTATCTCCGAGAAACGTCTTGTTAGAGGCCGAGAGCAGGAGGGGGTAACCGAGAGAGGCCAGTCGCCTGGAGGCGCCGAGAAGGGCGAGAGAGTGGTGCGTGGTCTTGCCGAGGTCGAGCCCGGCGTCGACGACGATGCGGCAGCGGTCCACGCCGGC
>JASHRK010000119.1 GCA_030037405.1 Acidimicrobiales bacterium
GATGGCGTCGTCCTCGATCTCCTCGGGCGAGCAGAGGAGGGGCCGGCCGACGCGGGTGGCGAGCTCGCCCATCATCGTCCCGTGCTCGACCCATCCGCCGCCGCCGCACGCCAGCACCGAGCCCCCCCATACGGCGTCGAGGGCGTCTTCTGGCGTTAGCTCTCTCATAGCGTCGCCTCGCTCCGTCGAAGGCCGAGCCCGGCCGAATCGGCGACCGAGCGTGCCTCTGCGTAACCGGCGTCTGCGTACCGGAGCACGCCGAGGCCGGTGTCTGCGTCGAGCGAGCGGGCGAGGCGCCGCGCCGCCGCCACGGTGCCGTCCGCCACGATCGTGACACCTGCGCTCTGCATGTAACCCGCGTACCCTGCGCCGCCGGCATGGACTGCCACGAGATCGGCTCCCGAGACGGAAAGGAGCAGGGCGTCGAGGATCGGCCAGTCCGATATGGCGCTCGAGCCGTCGGCCATCCCTTCTGTGCCGATGTGGGGATGGGTCATGCCTCCGGCGTCGAAGTGATCGCGGGTGAAGAGGACGGGGCCGGCGAGCCGCCCTGCCGATACGAGCTCGTTCACGGCCAAGGCGAAGGCGGAACGCTCGCCGTGTCCGAGCCAGCAGCTGCGCGCCGGCAGGCCCTGCACCTCGACGTGCTGGCGGGCGAGGTCGATCCAGGACCGCACCTCCTCGCGCCCGGCGGTCTCGCGTGCGAGATGGTCGAGGGTGGCGAGATCTGCCTCCTCCCCGCTGAGGGCCACCCAGCGAAACGGGCCGATGCCGCGGCAGAAGAGCGGCCGGATGTAGCGCTCGGCGAAGCCGTCGACCTCGAATGCCTGGCTCACCCCGGCCGCCTCCGCTTGCACGCGGAGGTTGTTGCCGTTCTCGAACACGACGGACCCCGCCGCCTTGAAGCGGAGCATCGCCTCGACCTCCTCGGCCATGGAAGCTCTCGCGAGGGCGGCGACCGCCTCCGGCTCGAGCTGGCGGCGCTCCGACCATTCGGCGAGCGACAGCCCTTCCGGGCAGTAGCCGTAAAGGGCGTCGTGAGCCGCCGTGAGATCGGTCACGACGTCGGGGGCGACCCCGTTGCCAGCGAGGGCACGGTAGACACTGGCGGCGTTCCCGACGAGCCCGACGACACCGGTGGCACTCGCGGCAAGCGCCTCGTCGACGGAGTCGGTGACGGAGTCGAGGTGGCCACGACGAAGCGCCCTGGCACACTTCGCCTCGTCGACCTCGACGACGATGCCCCGAGCACCTGACATGCGGATGGCAAGGGGCTGCGCCGAGCCCATGCCGCCCAAGCCTGCCGTGAGCACGAGGCGCCCGGCGAGCGAGCCGCCGAAGTGCTCCCTCGAGGCTGCTTGGAGCAGCTCGTAGACTCCCTGGAGGACGCCCTGGAAACCGATGTACTGCCAGTCCCCGGCCGTGAGGCCGCCCCACATGATGAGACCGCGCGCCGCCAGGTCGTCGAAGTTCTCCGGAGTGGCGTAGTGCCCCACGATGTTCCCGCAGGCCATGACGACGATGGGCGCTTCCGCCGGGCTCGGGAAGATGCCGACCGGCTTGCCCGACTGGACGACGAGCGTCTCCTCCTCGCGCAGCTCGCGAAGGGCGGCGACGAGAGCGTGGAACGACTCCCAGTCCCTCGCAGCCCTGGCGCGGGCGGCGTAGACGACCAGATCCTCGGGCCGCTCCCCGACCTCGACGACGTTCTCGAGCATCCTGAGGAGCCCTTCTTGGCGCCAGCCGCCACAGCGCAGCTCCGTGCCCCGCCCAGCTGTCACCCGGGTGGCGTCACTCATGGCGGCTTCCCTCTACCACCTGGCCCCGTCCGGGGCGGCCCTGCAGCTGCTCGCCGTCCCAGACGACCTCGCCTCGCGACACCGTCAAGGTCACGCGACCGGAGAACGCCATCTTGTCGTAAGGGCTCCAGCCGGCGTTCGAGTGGAGCTTGGCCTCGTCGAGAGTGAAGGCGGCGCCGGGGTCGAAGGCGACGACGTCGGCGTCCTTCCCCGCCTCGAGGGACCCCTTGCGTCCCGACAACCCGAAGAGGGCCGCCGGGCGGGCCGAGACGACCTGGGCGACGTCGTTCATGTTCCCCCCACGCGCCTCGATGCCGCAGGCGACGACGGTGAGCAGGGTCTCGACGCCAGGGGCGCCCGAGTGGTTGTCGAAGACGTCGGCATGTGTCTTGTCGGAGAGTGGCCAGGGAGCGTGATCGGAGGCGACGGCGTCGATCTTCCCGGCCGTGAGCCGCTCCCAGAGGCCCTCCCGGTCCGCCGGGGAGCGCAAAGGTGGGTTGATCTTCAGCCGCCCCCCTTGGCGCTCCATGTCCTCCTCCGAGAAACACAGATAGTGCGGGCACGTCTCCATGCTCACCCTCGCCCCTTCTGCGGCATACCTCGCTGCCAGGTCGACCGAGCGGGGAAGGCTCAGGTGGCAGAGATGAAGGCGCGCCCCTGTCTCGCGGGCGTACTCGAGGGCCGTGAGGACGGCTTGGGTCTCGCTCACCGGCGGACGGGAGCGGCAGTGGGCGAGGGGCGAGCGCTCGCCCGCTTGGCGGGCACGGGCGATGAGAGGCTTGATGATCTCCTCGTTCTCGGCGTGCACGCAGGCGATGCTCCCGCAGTCGCGGATGGCGGCGAGAACCTCGAGGAACTGCTCGTCGTGGATGCGGGGGAAGCGGCGGGCGTCCGTGCAGAAGAGGGAGAGCTTGAAGCCGACGACGCCCGCCTCGACGAGCGGGGCGACGTCGGCGGCGCCAGTGCCCGGGCGTACCGTGCCGAGGAGGGCGACGTCGACGAGGGCTTGTTGGGCGACACGGTCGCGTTTTGCCGAGAGGACATCGACGTCGACAACGGGTGCCTCTGCGTCGTAGGGCATGTCGACGACTGTCGTGACGCCTCCGGCTGCAGCTGCTGCCGTGAGGGCTCCGAGCCCCTCGCCCGGGTGGCTCCCCGAGTGGACGTGGCAGTCGATGGCGCCTGGGAGGAGGTACGCCTCTCCGGTGTCGATCCGCCGGGCGGGCGGCTGGTCGCTGGGGGGCTCGCGCACCTCGGCGATACGACCACCGGCGACGAGGATCTCGGCTCGCGCCGGCGCTCCTCGGCCCGTCACGACGCGCCCGACGATGGAGAGGTCTACTCCGGCCATGGCGAGAGAGGCGTCGAGGAAGACTTCCGCATCGGCGCAGATCAGCCGTTGCGGCCGTAGCGGGCGAGCCGTAGCGTCTCGGAGCTGGTCGTGCCCGGCCTCGTGTCGAAGCCGAGGAGCACGACGCAGCGTACGTCCCCGCCGGCCACCTCGCTCACCCGGTGGAGGCTGTGGCGGCCCTGGAAGAGCATGAGGCTCCCCGGCACCACTTTGAACCGGCTGACGGCGCCCTCCGCCTTGCCGTCGAGGACGGCACCGACCATCTCGTAGTGCTCGTCCGAGGAGGAGCGGACCCTGTTGGCGCTCTCGAGCTCGCCGCCGTCCTCACTCCCGGCAAGGGCAAGGCTCACGACGAAGTCGGTCTGGTCGAAGTGCCACCCGAGGTGGTCGCCGGACCCCATGTAGGTCACGTTGATGGCGCCGAGGGGATCAGCGTAGGGGTAGACGGTGGGTACCCCGAGGGCGCCGGCGACGAGGCTGGCGAGTCCCTGCCATTCGTACAGGGCGCGAAGCGGAGAGCTTTGCGTCAGCTCGTCGTAGGCGATGATGCCGAGGGAAGCGCCCCCGCCGACCCGCCTTCTCGGATGGCCCGCCGGGTAGCTCGGGTCCGGCGCCTCGACGTAGACGGTGCTCCGGGGCTCCCGCACGGAGCGGTAGCACCCGGGCTCGAGCTCCCGCGCCTCGCCCTGCAAGAGCTCGAGGCCCTCTGGCGACAAGAAACCCGGCGCGACCGCCACGCCGTCGTCGTCGAGCTTGCTCTTGAGGGTGGATGCCAGCCCGGCGAGCTCGGCCTCCTCGTAGGCGACGCACTCGGCGGGGAGAAGCGACCGGCTCAACGGCCCGGTCCCGGTTCTGTCCCCGCGGGAGCTTCGACAGCCACACCGGCGGGGTCGCTCGCAGTCAGCTTCCGAGTCGCAGGCATGGAATTGCATGGTAGTGACGGCGGAGAGCACGTGCGGCAGGAGCCGGCTCTCCGCCGGCCGCCTAGGCGCTCTCCAGCTCTGCGAGCATCGCCGGCAGCTCGCCTTCGGGCTCCGGGGCAGCGCTGACATCTCGGCGTGACGCCCGGACCACGCCGGCGGCGACGGCCGCAGCTGCAAGGAGAATGAAGGCGCTCACGGTGTAGGCGAGGGTGTAGCCGTGGACGGAGGCTTCTCGCAGCACGGTCGGGCTCGGCAGCCGCCCGGCGAGGTAGGCGACCGTGGCGGAGGCGGCGATCGTGTTCAGGAGCGCCGTTCCGAGGGATCCTCCGACCTGCTGGGTGGCGTTGACGAGAGCGCTTGCCACGCCGGCGTGCGACTCGTCGACCCCGACGAGCGCTGTGTTGCTCATCGGGACGAACGCCAGCCCCATCCCGAGGCTCGTGATCACCTCTGCGGGCAGGAGAAGGGCGACATAGGAGCTGTGGAGGGTGGTCGTGCTGAAGAGGAAGAGACCTCCTGTCGCAAGGAGGAGGCCGAAGGTCATGAGGGGCCGGGGCCCGGTACGGGGGAGGAGCCGGCTGGCGAGGGCGGCGCCGACGATGATCCCGCCCGAGAAGGGAAGGAAGGCGAACCCGGTGCGCAGCGCCGAGTAGCCGAGGATCGTCTGCAGGTAGTACGTGAGGAAGAGGAACGTGCCGAGAAGAGCCGAGCCGACGAGGAGCGACGAGAGGAAGGCGCCGCCCCGGCTGCGGTCGAGGACGACACGGAGGGGGAGGAGAGGGTGGGGCGAGCGCAGCTCCGCCACGACGAAGGCGACGAGCAACAGGGCGGCCGCTCCGAGGAGGGCGAGCGTCTCGGGTGCGCGCCAGCCGTGCGTCCCGGCTTCGGTGAAGCCGTAGACGAGGAGGAAGAGGCCGCCGGTGACGAGGGCGGCGCCGGGCAGGTCGTAGCCGGCCCGGTGTTCCGCCCTGCTCTCCCGGACGAGGCGCGACCCGCTGATGGCCGCAAAGATGGCGATGGGCACGTTGATGAGGAGCGTCCAGCGCCACGAGGCAAGCTGCGTAAGGGTGCCACCGAGGACGAGGCCGATCGCCGCCCCGCTTCCCGCCACGGCGCCGTAGACACCGAAGGCGGTGGCCCGCTCCTTTGCCTCCGTGAAGGTGACGGTGAGAAGCGAGAGCGCTGCCGGAGCCATGAGAGCGGCGAAGGCTCCCTGCACGGCGCGGGCGCCGAAGAGCATCGCCTCGTTTTGTGCGAGCCCGCCGACGGCCGAAGCAAGGCCGAAGCCGATCAGCCCGACGATGAACATCCGCTTGCGCCCGAGGAAGTCGGCGATACGGCCTCCGAGGAGGAGAAGGCTCCCGAAGGCAAGGGTGTAGGCGCTCATGACCCATTGGCGGTTGGCGAGCGAGATGTGAAGCGCCCGCTGGGCGGAGGGGAGCGCCACGATGACGACGGAGGCGTCGAGCACGATCATCAGCTGGGCGAGGGCTATGACGCCGAGGACGAGGAAGCGCCGGCGTCTCTCCCTCTCGCCCGTCTCGCTCCCGCCCGTCTCGCTCCCGCCGGGCCCCCCGGCGCTCTCGAAGAGGGTCAGTTCCGTTGTGCTCACTTCGTCACCTCGATATAATCGGAGCGGGCGTTCCGCTTAGAACACTATACGGAACGATGGTTCCGCTTGTCAACCCTGAGGACGGACGAAAGAGACCGATGCGGGCCGACGCAGCCAAGAACCGCTATCGCATACTCGAGGCGGCAGAGGATGTCTTCGCAACCGAGGGCGTCTCCGCCCCCATCGATGCTGTCGCGGAACGAGCAGGTGTCGGGGTGGGCACGCTCTACAGGCACTTCCCGACGAAGGAGGCCTTGATAATCGCCATCATCCTCACCCGCCTCGACGACCTCCTGGCCGAAGTCTCCTCGCAGGCTGGGGCAGAGGATGCCGGAGGGGCCCTCTTCTCGTTTCTCGAGACGTTCGCTCACGTGGCCATGAGGAAGCACGATCTTTTCGACGCCCTCGGGACGGCGGGCATCGACGTGACCGCGCAGTGCGGCGACCGCATCGGCTCTCTGAAAGCGGGGATCACCGTGCTGCTCGAGCGGGCGGCAGCGGAGAACGCCGTCAGAGACGACGTCTCCGCCGAGGAGGTGATCGGCCTCGTCGTCGGGGTGTGCATGACCGGATCGGAGGCGGAAGCGATCACGGGCGTGTCGCCGGAGCGGATGCTCGGCGTCGTCTTCGACGGGCTGCGCCCGCCGGCTACGGCTGTGGCGCCGGCTACGGCTGCGGCTACGGCTGGGAAGAAGGCGAAGAAGAGATAGCCGCCGCCTCGGTCTCGGCTACGAGGGCACGGGCGCGCCCCCTGCGCGGGTCGTCGGGCTCGTCCGCGAGGTTCTCCTCGACGAGGAAGGCGGCCGCTCGAGCGGCAGCCACCGCCAGGTTCGTCGCCGTCGTGGCGTCCCCCCTCAGGTTCCGGTTGCCCTCTGCCGCCAGGTAGGCGGCCATCCGGGCGATCTCGGCGGCGGCCCAGGCCATCTCGAGGGGGACGTCCGAAGCAGCCGAGAGCGCTTGGCGAAGGGCCGCTTTCCGCGGAGAGGGACCGCCGGAGCCGCCGGAGCCGCCGGAGCCGCCCCCGGCCTCTCGGGGGAGGGCGATGGCGGCCAGGACCGCCTCGTAGGCAAGGGCGTCAGCGTCGGCGAGCTCGGCCGCCCGCTGGCGGAGGACCTCTGCACGGGCGACTATGCCTCGAGCATCCG
>JASHRK010000120.1 GCA_030037405.1 Acidimicrobiales bacterium
TGCCCGAATCCTGCTCCCGCAAGGTAGCCGGAGAATGACGGGAAGCCGGAGTGTGCAGGAATCTCGCGTGACATTTTCTATAAATATCCGTTAATTACTTGAATTGTCTGCTATTGCTTGAATTGCCTGCCCTGCCCTGCCCTGCCCTGCCCTGCCCTGGCTGGCGGCGGGCGCCTTCTCCAGCGACATCGTGGACATAAGACGCGCATGCCAGGCCGTTGCGTTCTGTGGACGTGAGTGCGCGCATGCGCGGTGAAATGTCCACGCTTTGTGGTCGGGGGCGGCGGGGGGGCGTGAGGCACACCCGACGTCTCGTTCTGTGGACGTGAGTGCGCGCATGCGCGTACTCAGGTCCACGAAGTGCAATAGCGGGGATAGTCAGCCGGCGGAGGCGCCGTTCACTGTCTCCGGTCAGCTCATGGTCAGCTCGGATGCCTGCGCCCACTCGCTGGTGGTGCCAGCTCGTCGAGCAGCCTCCAGAGCTCGTCGACATGGTCCTCGTCCGTCCAAGTTCCTCCGATCGAGCAGCGGATCGTGAAGCGCCCGGCGAGGACGGTGTGGCTGAGGAGCACGCGCCTCGAGGCGTTGAGGTCGTGGAGAAGCTCTTCGGTCGCCTCGTCACCACCTACGTGGGCAAAACACAGCAGGTTCAGAGCAGGCGGGGCGCAGAACACGAACCGCTCGTCGCCCTCGAGCCGCTCTGCCAGGGCCGCCGTGAGGGCGAGGTGGTTGCGGAGGTGACGCCTGAGCCCTTCGGCCCCGTAGGCGCGCAGCACGAACCAGAGCTTGAGTGCCCGGAAGCGGCGACCGAGGGGGATCTGCCAGTCGCGGTAGTCGACGACGGCGCCTGACGAGGTGGCGGCGTTGCGCAGGTACTCCGGCGTCACCGAGAGCGCCTCGATCAAGGCGGAGCGGTCTTTCACGTAGAAGCAGTCGCAGTCGAAGTTCGTGAGGAGCCACTTGTGCGGGTTGAACGCGTAGCTGTCGGCGAGCTCGATCCCCTCCTGGAACCCGCGGAGCTCCGGGCAGATGGCGGCAGACCCGGCCATCGCCGCGTCGACATGGAGCCACAGGCCTTCGCGCTGGCATACGGTGCCGACGGAGGCGAGCGGGTCGAAGGCCATCGACGAGGTCGATCCCGAGGTAGCGAGGGCAAGGCAGGGAGCGAGTCCGGCAGCTCTGTCCCCGTGCACCATCGTCGCCAGGGCGTGAGGGTCCATCGAGAAGTCCGCCCGCACAGGCACCGTGCGGAGCTGCTCGGCGGCGAAGCCCGCCACCTTTGCCCCCTTCGGGAACGACGAGTGGGCCTCTGAGCTGGCGTAGAGGCGGAGCTGTTCGAGACGGGCGCCCCCGGCGAGCGAGCGCTCCCGAGCCGCCACGATGGCGCACAAGGTGGCAGAGGAAGCCGAGTCCTGGATGACGCCCCCACCTGTGCCCTGCGACGAGAAGTGCCGAGGGAGCCCGAGTAGGTCGACGAGCCAGTCGAGAACGACCATCTCGAGCTCGGTGCAGGCCGGGCTCGTCGCCCAGAGCATCCCGTTCACCCCCAGACCGGCCGAGACGAGCTCACCGAGGATCGCAGGCGGGCAGGAGCTGCTCGGGAAGTAGGCGAAGAAACCAGGAGATTGCCAGTGGGTGATCCCTGGCATCACCACCCGGTCGAGGTCGGCAAGGATCTCCTCGAACGGCTCCGGGTGCTCGGGCGCCTTCGCCGGCAGCCGTCTCGCGATCTCGCCCGGCGCGACGTCTGGCGAGACCGGGTAGCTGCCGACGTCTTCGAGATAGCGAGCCACCCATTCGAGAGCGGCTGCTCCGTCGGAGCGCAAGGTTGCGGCCTTCACGACCATGTCGCCCTCGGCCGCCTCGCCGGCGCCAGGCGCCTCGCCGGCGCCGTCTCGGGTCGGGTTCCGCGGCACCCCCCAGTCTCTCATGCCGGCCGGCGCGGGTGGCGAGTAGTAGTGGTAGAGGTTGTCGCCTCCTCGGGACGACAACCTCTACCACTACGCCTTGCGAGCGCAGCCCCCAGCCCGGCTCGGGCGGGGCTTAGGCGTCCGAGGTGACGAAGTGGCTGAGGAGGAACTCCTCGAGGGCATCCGGCTCGAGGGGGCGGGCGAAGAGGTACCCCTGCCCGCAATCGCAGCCCGCCTCGACGAGCCGAGCCAGCTGGCCGTCCGTCTCGATCCCCTCCGCCGTCGTCTTCAAGCCGAGCACTCGCCCCAGCTGGACGAGGGTGCGGATGAGCGCTCCCCCGTCCGTGGGCGCCACGGCGCCGGAGATGAAGGAGCGGTCGATCTTCAGCTCGTCGACCGGGAATTGCTGCAGGTAGGCGAGAGACGAGTAGCCGGTGCCGAAGTCGTCGACGGCGAGCTTGACGCCGAGCTCCTTCAGCTGGGCGAGCCTCCTCACCGTCACGTGCGTGTCGCGCATGATGGTGCTCTCGGTGATCTCGAGGGTGAGCATCCCCGGCTCGAGCCCCGAGCGCTCGAGGCTGCGTTGCACCGTCGACACGAGCGAGTCGGACTCGAGCTGGCGAGCGGACACGTTGACCGACACGCCCACCGTCCTGAAGCCGCGCTCTTGCCAGGCGCTTGCCTGGCGGCAGCTCTCTTCGAGCACGATGCTCCCGACGGCGGCGATGAGCCCGGACTCCTCCAGGGTCGGGACGAAGGCGGCGGGCAGGATCTCGCCTCTCGACGGGTGGTTCCAGCGCACGAGCGCCTCCGCCTTCACGACCGTGCCGTCGTCGAGCTTCAGGATCGGTTGGTAGACGACCCGGAACTGGCTGAGGGCGACGGCGGCTCGCAGCTCGTTCTCGAGCTCGACCCGATCGGACAGGGTGGAGTGCAGGGCGGGGTCGAAGATGACGTACTGGTTCTGGCCCCGAGACTTCGCCTCGTAGAGGGCGACGTCGGCATCTCTCAGGAGCTGTTCGGCGTTCGCCCGCAGCCCCGTCGCCACGCCGATGCTGGCGCCGACCGAGATGTTGTGGGTGCCTGCGAGATGGTAGGGCTCGTTGAGGACTCCGAGGAGGCGCTCGGCGATGAGGTCGGCTCCGGCCGCCACCGAGGTGCCTTCGGCGAGGATGACGAACTCGTCGCCGCCGAGGCGGCCCACGCTGTCGGAGGCACGTGTCGTCACTTCGAAGCGCCTTGCCACCGCCTGCAGCAGCTCGTCGCCGACGTCGTGGCCGAACGAGTCGTTTATGTACTTGAAGCCGTCGAGGTCGACGATGAGGACGGCGATGGGGAGACGGTCCCTCTCCGCGCGGGCCAGCATCTGTCTCGCCCGATCGAAGATGAGCGTCCGGTTGGGCAATCCCGTGAGACCGTCGTGGAGAGCCTGGTGCTCGAGCTCGGTCGTGCGCTTGTCCACGAGATCGAGGGCTCGGGAACGGGATCTGCTCAGCATCCGGATGAGAAGGAACAGGAGGACGGAGACGAGGATCCCGCCCGCGAGGACGGCGAGGCCTTGGTCCGAGGCCGAGAAACCCGCGTCGGTGGCCGGTGTCGTGAGGATCGCCATCCAACCTTTGCCGAGGTCGAGCCTTTCCGATGTCGAGCCGGCGGGAACCCGTCCCCCCGGATAGACGACCGATGTCGTGCCGTTCGGGTTGCGGTACTCGAGCGTGACCGTCGCGTGCGGGTCGTCTCGCAGGATCGGCTCGACGATCTCGGAGGAGTCGAAGAGGCTGAGGACCCAACCGCGAAGTTGTCTCAACCGGGAAGCGGTCGTTGCCGGTACGACCCCTCCTCGGTACACGGGTGAGAAGACGGCCATGAGCCCGCTCTTGTCGAGAAGCGGGGTCGGGGAGATGTGGGGTGCGCCGACGACAGGTTCGTCGAACAGCGTGGCGAGAGAGACGACGGTCGCTCGCCCGGTCGAAGCTGCCAGCTTGAGCGGTTTCCGCGTGTGCTGCGCGCAGTAGTCGAAGTCGGGGTTGACGAACTCGGCGAAGCGGACGAGCAGAGAGGCTGTGATGTGGGGTGGGAGCTCTGCATAGCCGTAGCGCGTGAGGCAGTATTGCGGCCGATTGCCCGGAGGCGTGACCGAGAACGACCCTGTTATCGGGAGCCCGAAGGGCGGATCTGCCCTCGTCTCTTCGGCGAATTGGTGGAGACGATCGCGAGGGACGACTTGCAGGTAGACGAGGCCGAACACGCCGGGATAGCCGACGCGCGTGTCGAGTGTCCCGAACCATCTCGCCAACTGGCCGTTCGTGATTTGAGGCATGGTGCTCAATAGGGTGCTCGCCATGCTGGTGAAGTCGCCGTCCCTTTCGAGCGAGCTCGTCAAGGTGGCGGAGGCGTCGGCCGCCGTCCGCTTTGTTGCTTGGTCCTGTTGCGTCTCGACATAGGAGCGCCATGTCCCGCCGCCAAGAAGAGAGGCGACGACACCTATCAGGAGGGTGGCAAAGGCGAGCAGCATCCAACGACGACCGTGCTGACGACCGCTCGGCGGTGCGTCAGTCGAGGTGCGTGACGCAGATCGCACGAAAGTGTATATCGGCGCTTAACGACCTGGTCTGTAGTGGTCTTTGCGGGCGCATGAAGACTGCACGATCGCTCGCATTTGCCCGGCAGTAGGCGGCCGGTCGAAGATGAGCCTATGGACCGCCCGGCATCATGACCTACGCCACGACGCTCGAGAGGACGCTGCGTCCGGGCGAGGTGCTTCGCGCCGGCAGCAAGGCAGCGTACCGTCGCCTTGCCGCCGCGCCGGGTGAGGCGCGCACGGTCAGAGACGAGCTCGGGACCGGGGGGAAGGCCTCGAGGACAAGTCGTAGCCTGCTCTTTCTTGCCCAGGTGACGGATCTTCAGCTCGCCGACGTACAGTCGCCCGGTCGCTTCGAGTTCTTCGAGTCCCTCCGGGGGCAGCCGGGGGATCATTCCTTCGTCCCTGCCCAGAGACCGCAGGAGTCGTTCGCCTTCCATGCCCTCGAGGCGATGTCTCGGTCCCTCGGGCGCATCTCGAACAGCCAAGAGACCGGTGCGGAGCTCGGCCTCGTCGTGTTTACGGGCGACAGCCTCGACAACGCTCAGCTGAACGAGCTCGAATGGTTCACCCGCCTTCTCGTCGGTGGCGACCTGCGGCCCTTCTCGGGAGGGTCGGGTTACGAAGGAGTGCAGGCCGCGGGTTGGCCGAGCGAGCTCTACTGGCACCCTGACGCCGGCTCGGATCGCTGGAAGTCGGAGCTCGGTTTCCCGGACGTGCCAGGAGCGCTCGAGGCCGCCACGGCGACGTTCCGGACCGCCGGGCTCTCTGTGCCTTGGATCTCGTGTTTCGGCAACCATGACGGGCTCGTCCTCGGAGGCGCCATCCCGAACGAGGCGTACCGGTCTTTCCTCGTGGCCGACCGCAAGCCTGTCGCCCTGCCGGCCGGTGCCGAGGTGCTCGGGAGGGAGGAGGACTTCTTCGCCCATCCGGAGACGTACCTCGCCGGTCCCTCGCGCGCCGTCGAGGCTGACCTTGCCCGCCGGGCCATCTCGCGCCGGGAGTTCGTCTCGGCGCACCTCGACACGCCCGGCCTTCCGGTAGGGCATGGCTTTGCTCGGAAGAACCTCGACGACGGGACGGCCTACGGCGTCTACGACTGGAGCGACGAGATCCGCCTCGTCCTTCTCGACACGACCAACCTCGACGGCCATTTCGACGGGAGCCTCGGCGATCGCCAGCTTCGTTGGCTCGAGGAACAGTTGGCAGAGGTGCATTCGAGCTACCTCTCAGATGACGGCCGCCTGGTCTCGACAGCCAACCGCGACCGCCTCGTCGTGCTCGCCTCCCACCACGGGCCCGCCTCGCTCACGAACCTTCGCTGCGAGGCCGACGGCCTCGAGGAGGATCACCCGAGGTGCACGGCGGATCAAGTGACAAGAGTGCTGGAACGATTCCCGAACGTCGTCCTCTGGCTGAGCGGTCATCGCCATGTCAACGACGTCGTCCTGC
>JASHRK010000121.1 GCA_030037405.1 Acidimicrobiales bacterium
GTTGCGCCGGCAAGGTGACCTCGCCCTGTCCTCCCCAGCCGAGCCACGCAAGGTTGGCGCCGACCCGTGCGACCCGGAGCGCCGGGCTGTCGGGCCGTGGGCCGTCGAGCCCTCGGCGGGCGAGGATGACGTGAACGCCGGCCTGGTGGCAACCTGGCTGGCATAAGGCGACGAGGAGTTGAGGCTCTAGGTACCCGCCATCGGCACCGCGGCCGAGGAGGTGATGCTCGGCGACGCCGGGGCCGATGTAGCCGCACCTCGGCTCGGGGATGACGCAAGCGCCGATCACGCCGCGGGCCTCCGATGACGCCGGTAATAAGGCTCGGGCGCCGGACCAGCCGCCGCCATCGCCGCGAGCACCTTCGCCGGATCGCTTTCCAGCTCGACGCCTCCCGCCCGGCGCACGCGACGGCTCCACCGCCGCTTGAAGTCTCGCGGGTCGAGGTCGCCCGCGAGGAGCCGCTGAACGTCCTCGCTGTATTGGCCGAGCCTGCTGGCCTCCCGCCGGGTCGTCGCCGTAACCGGCCGGACCCCTTCCGTCGTCGTGACGGCGCTCCAAGTCGTGACCGGGGGCGGCTCGTGCCCGGTGCGTTCCTTGGGCAGATGGGCGCCCGACTGGTAGGCCCTCGCCGCTCGTTGGGCGCGGCTCGCAGGCGGAAGCTGGCGGCTGCCTCCGAAGGCGGAGACCCATCGGCGCTGGGTGCCGGACGCAAGGCGTGACCAGTCGCGCTCACGAGCCATCGTCGGCTCCTATGGCGCACGTGACCGGCGAATACCCGGTACCCTTAGCAATTGATCGAGCTTGCTGGCCGGTCGGGCGAGGCGCCCCACTGGGGCGCCTTTGCCGCGTCATGGCTCCGGCTCCTGCGGCTCGTCGGCGGACTCCACGAGATGCAATCCGTCCCGTCGCACGCGGGCCGAGACATCTATGACGGGTGCGAGGTCCCTGGCAAGCGATCCGGCGACGTACGCCGGCCAGCATTGCCGGACAAAGTCAGTGAGCACCTCGCCGGGCTGGAGTAGGCGCCGGTTCGCCTCGCCCCGGATGGCGTCGTGGACCTCCAGAGGAATCATGATTCGGGCCGAGGGCACCAACGAAGGATGCGCCCTTTCTCGCGGCCGCGCTGCGATTTCTACCGGGTAGTTTGTTCGGCGGGTGGTAATATGTGCGTAATGCCTACTCGCGACGACATAGACCAGGCATTATGTGACGATGTGGCCCAGTTAGGTCACGAGGTGTCT
The DNA here is from genome assembly GCA_030037405.1 of Acidimicrobiales bacterium. GTDB lineage: Bacteria > Actinomycetota > Acidimicrobiia > Acidimicrobiales > Bog-793 > JOPF099. The sequence goes on from JASHRK010000121.1 coordinate 1,243, forward strand.
CATCGGGATGTTCGCACGCTTCGCGAGTACGGGGCCATCGAGACTGTTGGGGACAGGAAAGGTGGGCGGGGCAAGACCGCCCACTACGTGCCCGGTTCGGCGTCGGTCGTCGCCGCCATTCAGACAGCGATGATCGACCCAACCTATCGGAGAAAGTTGCACCGGGCGGTGCTCATTGCCTGGAGTCGTGGCGCCCGAGTCGGAACGCCAGGGCTCCGGCAAGCATTTCACGAGCACTTTGACGCGGAGGAAAGATCGGCAAAGAACCTCGTTCACGGTCAGCGGGTCGAAGACCGAGAGCCTGATCTGCGCTTTGGTCCTGCCTTCAATCGAGCGATCGCTGCGGCTCAGCTTGGGCAGATAGGTACTCCCGATGACCTGGCCGCCATAGAACGCTCGACTGGAGGCGAACTGAGGACAGCCTTTTGGCGGGCCGGACAGCCGGACCTCTTGCCGACAACTCAGGACGCCAATAGCTCGTTAGGGCTGGCCGCACGCAGACCCGATGGCAGTTGGCAGGTGCTGCCCATGGGCGAGCAGTTATGGGAGGCTCTAGCACTCGTTCCCCTGCGGCGCATAGCTTGGAGGGCACCTCGGGCGGAACTCAACGCCGCTCTCGTCTCGTCTCGTTCCATGGCGGATCGACCCTTCGAGGTTTCCGACCTCGTGACAGCGACGAACGTCCCGGTTCACATTCGGTGGCTTCGGCGCTGGCACGGCGAACAATGGTGGCGCCGCGTGAGGTCAGGCACTACGTAGACAAGACAAGGTGTCCCCGGCGCCGCAGCAACGGCCCGGGGACTGGCACAGGAGGAGCTATCTCCCATGCACGAGCGAGGCTATTCGCGGGGGACCACCGCAAACAGGAACCGTCCTGTGCTGCTGGCTTTGAGCGACGAGGACGTGACCGACAGGCTCGACGCCATTGGCGAGACGTACCGCCGGCCGGAGGCTCCCGGAGTGTGTGTCGTAGACGGTTTCGGCTGCCGGGTCGCCGTCGAGCGGGGAGCCCTCCAGGTGACCGACGGCATAGGCCCGCATCGCCGAGTGCGGACCTTCGATAAGGCGACTCATGGCCTGCGCCGGCTCGTCATCGTGAACGCAGCCGGGATCGTCACCCTCGACGCCGTGCGGTGGTGCTCTACCCTCGGTATTGGCCTGCTCGTGCTCGACGGGAACGGCCGGGCGCAGCTCGCCTCGGTGCCGCGGCTGACCGATGACGCCAGGCTCCGCCGAGCACAAGGCGTCGCCCCGAGAGAGCCGGTCGGCTACGACATCGCGGCGGCCCTCATGCGGGCCAAGCTGCTCGGGCAGGCTCGCAACCTCGTGGCGCACTTCGGCGACGAGGACACCGCCTCGGACGTTCTCGGGCTGGCGGGTGCTCTCGACTACCCTCCGCCCGGCGATCTCCCGATCGGCTCCGAGGAGCTGGCGAGGCTCTCACTCGACCACGCCCGAGGGCTCGAAGCGACCGCCGCCGGGCTCTACTTCGGAGCCTGGTCGGGACGGCCCGAGACGGCGCCTCGCTTCGCCTCGAAGGATCGCCGCCGGCTGCCGGCACAGTGGCAGCGCTACTCGGGCCGGCGCTCCGTCCTCGCCTCGGCGAACGGCAACCGGGGAGCCGAGCGCCCGGTAAACGCCATGCTCAACTACCTCTATTCGCTCGTCGAGTCCGAGGCGATCCTCGCCTGTCATGCCGTCGGGCTCGACCCCGGGCTAGGCGTCGTCCATGCCGACACGAGAGCGCGGGCATCTATGGCGCTCGACCTGATAGAGCCGGTTCGACCCGAGGTTGACGCCTACGTGCTCGGGCTGCTCGCCTCCCGGACGTTCCGCAAGGCTGACTTCGTAGAACTCTCCGACGGCGGCTGTCGTATCGCGGCACCCCTCACACACGAGCTGGCAGAGACGCTCCCGTACTGGGCGAAGGCGATCGCCCCGTGGGCCGAGACGCTCGCCCATATGCTCGGAGAGACGATCGCAGGGAGCTACCAGCCGGTAACTCCGCTTACCGGCGCCAGGAGCCGGAGCGCGGCGGCCATCGTGAAGGCTCGCAAGGCGGTGGCCCGCCAGGCTGCCACGACTGCCACACCTCCCCGGCAGGCTCCCCCACGAGCCCGTAGCACCCGGCCGGTGTGGAGTTGCCCGAGCTGCGGGGGCGCCGTCGACAATCC
>JASHRK010000122.1 GCA_030037405.1 Acidimicrobiales bacterium
TGCGCTCCACTTCGTGCTCACGCTCGTCATCCTCGTCGATGCCATCGTCCTCTATCACCGCGCAGGCGTCCCGGACGACGCCGCCGGGACCCCTCGCCGGTGGCTGGTCGACCGGGAGCTGCGCATCCTCACCTGCCTGATCCTCGCCACCCTCACCGTCGTCACGGCGGCAGGGACGATGGTCACGGGCTCCGGACCGCACGCCGGTTCGCCCGGGACCCCTCGCGTCCCCATCGCCTTCCAGTCGATCGCCGAGCTGCATAGCTCGCTCGCCTGGCTGCTGCTCGGGGTCGTCACGGCCAGCCTCTTCGCCTTCCGCCATGCGCGAGCGCCGGCGACGGTACAGCGGCGAGCCCGGACCCTGTTCGAGCTGGTCATCTTGCAGGGGGCGCTCGGTTACACGCAGTACTTCCTCCACGACAACGCTCTCGTCGTCGAGTTCCACCTGGCGGGCGTGACCTCTCTCTGGATCGCGGCGACAGGTCTCTACCTGAGCTTGAGGGAGCACGAACGGCTGCCGAGCACTCTTGAAGTGCCGGTGAGCGCGACGGTCACCCCGCTCGAGGTGAAGGCAGCGCAGGTAGGTTGAGCAGATGATCTCGGAGGCGCCGCCGCTGTCGAGGGCGCGTGCTCCAACGGCTCCGGTAGGGATCGAGGAGCCCGAAGTCGGCGAGACGGTCCGGGCAGAGACGCCCTGGGTCGTGATCGTCTGGAACGACCCCGTCAACCTCATGTCCTACGTGACCTTCGTCTTCCAGAAGCTCTTCGGCTACTCGCGAGCAAAGGCGCACCGCCTCATGATGGACGTCCACACCAAGGGAAGGGCCGCCGTCTCGAGCGGTCCCCGCGAGCGTGCAGAGCTGGACGTCGCCCGCCTCCACCAGCACGGGCTGTGGGCGACGATGGAGCAGAGCTGATGATGCGGCGGCGGATAGTTCCCGACCACCGCACGCGGACCTGCAGGCTGCGCCTGCCGGCGGAGGAGCGCAAGCTGCTCGCGATGCTCCCTGCGGAGCTCGCAGCCGTGCTCGAGAAGCTCGATCCCTCTGCCGACCCGCCGGACTCCCTCAGGCTCCTTTTCCCCCATGCCTACGTGTCGGACGAGAAGGCGGAGCGCGCCTATTCCGAGTCGACACGGGCGGAGCTGGCCTCGACCCGCTTGTCGGCCCTACAGGCTCTCTCGGAGACTGCCGACGAATCCGTGCTCACCGAAGAGCAGATGGGAGAGTGGATGGGAGCTCTCACCAGCCTCCGCCTCGTCCTCGGGAGCATCCTCAAGGTGAGCGACGAGCACCCCCTCGAGGTGCCTGCTGGTCGGGAGACGGGTTCTGACGCCGTCGTCTACAACTACCTCACGCTCCTGCAGTCCGAGCTCGTCGACGTGATGGAGCAGTGGTTGCCGGATCCCGTTCCCGGGGCTGATGACTCCGCCCCCGAGGACCCGTGGGGGGATCCGCTCGGCGGGCTCCGCTGGGACGGGACGCCGCAGCCGGAGTGGCCGCCGGGCGCGCCGTCGGAGTGGCCGCCGGATGGGCCGCCTGACAGGCCGTCGAGCTGGTGAGCCCACCCGTGGCAGAGCGCGCGCGGGCGGCCGGTCGCTTGCCGCGGATCCTGACGATCATGGGATCGGGCGAGACGGCGCCCACGATGGTGAAGGTCCACCGATCGATCCTCGACAAGCTCGGCCCTCCGCCCGTGCCCGCCGTGCTCCTCGACACGCCTTTCGGCTTCCAGGAGAACGCTGGCGAGCTGGCATTGCGCGTCGTGAACTACTTCGCCGAGAGCCTGCGCACGAAGATCGAGGTGGCGAGCACGAAGAGCATCGACTCCTCCTCGACGGCCCCCGTCGACGATTCGGAGAACCAGTTCGCGAACGAGCGAATCGTCTCGCGGGTCCGTGACGCCCGTTACATCTTCGCCGGGCCGGGCTCTCCCTCCTACGCGCTGCGCAAGTGGCACAACAGCGTCGTGCCCGGGCTCCTTCGTGAGACGCTCACCCATGGGGGCGCCGTCACCTTCGCATCGGCAGCCGCGCTCACGCTAGGCATGTGGACAGTACCGGTCTACGAGATCTACAAGGTCGGCGAAGATCCCTTCTGGCACGAAGGGCTCGACGTCCTCTCGGTGGCGGGCATCTCCGCCGCCGTCATCCCCCACTACAACAACGCCGAAGGGGGGACGCACGACACGCGTTTCTGCTACCTGGGAGAGCGCCGCCTCTCTCTGCTGGAACGGGAGCTGCCAGAGGGGGCGTTCGTGCTCGGGGTCGACGAGCACACGGCGCTCGTCATGGACCTCGACGACCGCCGAGCGAGCGTCGAGGGCATCGGGGTTGTCACCGTCCGGGCCGCAGGGCGATCACGCACGTGGAACGCCGGCGAGGTCGTGAACCTCGACGACCTCTCGGCCGTCGCCGCCGAACTGGCCGCGGGTGGGATCGGGGCCGCGGCGGGCGGGGCCGCGGCAGGCGGGGTCGCGGCGGGCGGGGCAGGCGCGGGCACCGGTGAGACGGCCGGCGGCGTGGGCCTCGATCCCGTCGTCGACGAGGACCGGGGCTCGCCGCTCTTGAAGGCGGTCCGCGGGAAGGAGGCCGACTACTCCGCGGCCCTCTCGAACCGGGATGTGGAGGGTGCCGTAGGGGCGATCCTGGAGCTGGAGGCCGAGATCACGGCATGGTCGCGTGACACGCCGGCCGGCGACGAGCTCGACCGTGCCCACGCGAGCCTCCGCTCTCTCATCGTCGGTCTTGGCCAGGCGGGAGAGTCCGGTGTGCGCGATCCCCGTGAGATAGTCGGGCCGTTCGTCGAGGCCTTGCTGGAGCTTCGACGGCGCGCCCGCGCCGAGGGGCGTTTTGGCGATGCCGACTTGATCCGAGGTCGCCTGGGCGAGCTCGAGATCGAGGTGCGAGATACTCCGGCGGGGAGCGAATGGCTCTTGGCGGGTAGCAGAGAGCAACGTTGATCATCCGGCGGCTTGCTGCCAGCGCAGCGCAGAGACCCCCTGCTGGTAGCCTCGACCTCTGCGGAGCCGATCTCGATCGGTCTTACCCTTCACGGGCCCCCATCGTCTAGCGGCCTAGGACGCCACCCTTTCAAGGTGGTAGCACGGGTTCGAATCCCGTTGGGGGTGCTCGGGGTCTCGCCCGCTCAGCTCAGCTGGGCTCACTCGCCGGCCAACCCTCGTAGGCGCCCGTCTCGGCGACATCGTGGACATTCCACCGCGCATGCGCGCACTCAAGTCCACAAAACGAGACGTCGGTGTGCCTCACGCCCCCCGGCCGCCCCCGACTACAAAGCGTGGACATTCCACCGCGCATGCGCGCACTCACGTCCACAAAACGCAACGGTCTGGCGTGCGCGGTGTCATGTCCACGAAGCGCCGCTCACAACGTGAGCAGCAGGAAG
>JASHRK010000123.1 GCA_030037405.1 Acidimicrobiales bacterium
CGTCGAGGGGGCCCGCGGCGGCAAGGAGGCCGGACCCCGTGCACACCGAGGTCACAAGCGCTGCGCGGGATGCCCATGCGTGAAGCCAAGTGAGGAAGGGCTCGACCTGGACGAGTCGGCGAGTAAACAACGGCGAGCTGTCTGCAGTCGCTGTCACTCATGGCTGCTCGCTCCCGGGCGTAACCACGACGTCATCCCGGCGTCGCCACGGGGAGCGTCCTCGGCTGGGGCGACGGTGATGATCTGGCAGCGCACTCCTGCTCCGAAGCGCTCGATCCGGCTGTCGGCGGTGAGCTAAGCGATCTGGTGCCGTTCCGCCGCGGCGAGACTTTAGCGGCTCCGTTTGAGAGCGCCGTCGGCGAGCGCGTCCGCAGCCTCGCCAAGACGCAACCCTACTATGTCCAGCCTCCGAAGGAGCTCACGACGCTTGAGCGTCTCGTTGTCGAGCGGCTCGTTGAGCAGCTCGGCCAGCTGCTGCTGGTAGAGGCGGCGAACCTGACCGGCCGCCTTACGCGTGGCGAGGGTCGCCTGGCGCGCTCCCCCGCGGGGGCCATCGAGCTGTTCGAGCGCCGGGCGGAGACACTCGACACCCTCGACGAGGGTCCGAGCCAAGGGCAGGGCGAAGTCGAGCCCCTCGGGCTGGTAGAGGTCGACTTCGCGGACGAAGTCGCGGAGGTTGTCAAGGACGTCGTCGATGGAACGCGAGAGCCGAAACATGTCCTCGGCGTCGATCGGTGTCGTGAGCACTCGGCCGAGAGCGGCGACGAGCCCGGCGCGCGCCTCGTCGCCGCCGTGCTCCACCTCTCGCATGGCCCCGTGGGCGTCGTCAGGGGCCATCGAGCCCTCCGCCATCAAGGTCACGAGCCGCGCCCCCTGCTCGGTAGAGCTGAGCTGGTCACGGAGCAGGTTGACGAGCTCGTCCGTCGAGCGACCGGTGAGATCTCGAGCAAGCTGGGCAACCCCGTGTGCCATCGAGCGCGGCCCTCTCAACTGCGCGGTCCTCCTCAATCTCACAGTGCCCTCGTAAGAGCGCCCGCGAGCGCCGCCGCCGCGATGCTGGCCGGGAGGGTGAGCCCCCAGGCGCCTGCCATGCGCATGACGGCCGACCAGCGCACCCTGCTCCGGGCCTCTCGGGCGCCGGCGCCGACGAGGGCCCCCGCAACGGACTGGCTCATCGTGAGGGGCACGCCCGCCAGCCCTGCGCCCATCACGACGGCGAACGAGCAGGTCTCGGCGACGATGGCGTGGCGAAGATGCACGGCGAGGATCTCCTTGCCGAGCTTGGCCGAGACGTTCCGGATGCCGATCAGCACTCCGAGCCCGAAGAGGGCGGCGATGAGCACTGCCAGCCACCAGGGGTCCCGCACGAGCCCGCTGGAGGCCGCCCCGGCAGCGACGGCGAAGACGGCGAGCATCTTCTGGCCACCGTTGGCCGAGTATGCGAGGCACTGCAAGCAAAACGCCGCTTTGTGCCAGCGGCGGAGCCTCCTGCCTGGCTGGGGACCTCCAGCAGCCCGCAGCGCGATCGGCGCCAGGAGGAACGCCAGGACCCCAGAGATGATCGGTGCCGCCAGGCCGAGCAGCAAGATCCTGGCCAGCTCGCCCCCACTCACCGACAGCCCAGCCCCGAGCCCGACGCCTGTGATGGCGCCCACCAAGGCAAGTGTCAGGCTGGTGGGGAGACCTGCTCGGACGAGGCAAAACACGACCACCATGGCCGAGACGGTTGCCGCCAGCACCACCCGATCCGCACTCGCACCGCTGAAGGGCACCAGCCGATGAGCGAGCGTGGTCGCCACTCGGGTGCCAAAGAGGAGCCACGGACCGACTACGAGGGCTACGAGGAGGACGGCCAGGCTGAGGAGCGGTCGCACGCCGGGCACCCGAAGTCCGACAGAGAGGACCGAGCTCCCGTCGTTCGCCCCCGCGACCACCGCGAACAAGCCGGCGGCCACGAGCAAGGCATCTCCCACCAGCGCTCCTCTCCGGCCCAAGAGGTCGTTTGCCTGTAGTTCACCCTTAGAACATCTAAAGTTAATCTATTAGTTACCCTAACGACACCTGGAGTAAGGGGCGCGAGAGGACGTCCTCCGCGTAATTACCAGGCCATGGTGACCGGCCGAGCACGCCGGCGCGTCGGCTCGGGCGGTCACCTCAGTGAGAGGCGACCGCCTCTCCCATGCGGGTGACCGCCTCCTCGAGCACCGCGCTCGAGGTGGCGAAGTTGAGGCGAACATGCCCTCCGCCTCCGGTCCCGAAGGCCGCACCGGAGTTGAGAGCGACGCCCGCCTTCTCGAGGAAGAAGGCAGCTGGGCCGGTGCGGAGGGTCACGAGACCGCGCTCCCGCTCGGCCCACGTGTCGTCCTCGAGCCCGAGCTCACGGCAGTCGATCCAGGCGAGGTAGGTCGCCTCCGGCGGGGTGTAGCGGGCCTTCGGCAAGTGCTCTGCAAGCAAGGAGGCGACCTGCCTGCGGTTGCGGTCGAGCCCCTCGATGAGCGCGTCGAGCCAGGGCCCGCTATCTCTCAAGGCCGCGGCATGGGCGATGACGCCGAGGTGGCTCGGGCCGTGGCTCACCTCCTCGGGAAGGCGGGCCAGATCGGCCCCGGCCTCCGGGCCGGCTATCGCAAGGGCAGCCTTCAGCCCGGCGAGATTGAAGCCCTTCGACGCCGACATGAGCGAGAAACCGTTCTCGGCACCAGGCAGGCTCAGGTACGGGACAAAACGCTGCCCGGGCATCACGAGCGGGGCGTGGATCTCGTCGGCTACCACGCGGACGGAGTGGGTGGCGGCGAGCGAGGCAACTGCGGCGAGCTCCTCAGCGCTGTGGACGGTGCCCGTCGGGTTGTGCGGGTTGCAGAGCAGGTAGGCGGCCGTACGGCCTCCGGCCCTCGCTGTCACGAAGGCGGCAGCGAGGGTGTCCAGGTCGAGACGGTTCGAAGCGCCGAGCGGGGCATCGATCACTCGCCGGTCCATGTGCTCGACGAAGGAGTAAAAGGGAGGGTAGACCGGGCAGTTGACGACGACGGCGTCGCCGGGCTCTGTCACGAGGCGGAGGATCTCGACGGCTCCCATCATGACGTCCGGGACGATCGCCGCCCGCTCCGGCGCCACGCCGTCCCATCCCCACCGCGTTCGAGCGAACTCTTGTAGGGCCACCGCGTACTCGGTACCGACCGCGTAGCCGGTGTCACCCCTCTGGACGGCGTCGACGAGCGCTCGGGCGACCGGTTCGGCGATCATGACGTCCATCTCCGCCACGAAGAGCGGGAGGACATCCTCCCCGTAGGCGCGCCACTTCATGCTCGTGCGCCGTCGCAGCTGGTCGAGCGGCACACCCTCGAGCGGATTGGCGACGGCGGCACACATCGAGCCCATTATTTCGCCGATGGCGACTCGAAGCGTCAAGAGGGGAGGAGGGCAGGGCCGGGCTTCCCGGGGAGGGAGGCTGCTCTCCTCCCTCGGGGCCGGGCGGGCCGCAATGGTCTTGGCCCCGCTCGGGGCAGCCGGAGCTGTGGCCGCCGCCGTTGCCGACGCCCGCGATGCGGGGCTCGCCGCCGATCAGGACTGGCCGCCCTTCGTCCTTGTCACCGGGCTGCTCCTCATAGGCATGGTCGCCTCTGACGACGGGCTCTTTGCCTA
>JASHRK010000124.1 GCA_030037405.1 Acidimicrobiales bacterium
CCGGGCTGCCCCAGCCACACGATGGGCCGGCGCTCCTCGATGAAGCGCAGCGTCGCCAGGTCGTCCACCAGCTTTCTGTCGATGGACGGCTGGAAGCTGAAGTCGAAGTCGCCAATCGTGCGCCGGAAGGGGAACCGGGCGTAGCGAAGGCGGGCGGCGAGACGCCGGTTCAGCGTGGCGGAGGCCTGCTCGGCCACCACCTTGCCCAGGTACTCGACGTGGCTCCACCCTGCCGTCGTCGCCTCGTCGGCGAGGGGGGCGAAGCACTCGGCCGCACGCGGCCACTGGAGGTAGTCGAGGTCGCGTTTGAGCTGCTCGTAGAGGTTCGTCATGACAGCGACCCGTAGCGGTAGGCGAGGTCGGGGGTCTCGACGTCGAACTCGGCGTAGGGGTCAGGTGGCCGCGGCGTGGGCTTGTCGGGGCCGACGAGGCGAAGGGCGGGCCGGGTGCGCCCCAAGGCAGCGGCCTCGGCAGCCTTTCGGTGGATGGGGTCCCACACCTCGGGCGAGCCCGGCGGCGCGATCTGATGGCGACCGACGTCGCGTGCGGCCCAGGTGATGGTGAGGTCTCCTGCATCCACCTCCTCTCGACACGCCACCTTCTGGCCGATGCAGGAGGGGTCGACCGAGTAACGCACGCCCTTCCAGTAGATGAGCGGGACGGCGAGGTGGACCCGGCGAGGCTCCGCGTAGGCGGTGTCGTAGCGACGCCGGGGAAGGGGCGAGAGGAAGCGGCGCTCGATATCGAGGCGCTCGGCCGGGACCTCCTTGGTCGTCGCATGCACCCGTCCGTTGACCCGCTCGCTCAGCCATCTCGCCGAGGCGGCGTTGAGCTCGCTGAGCGAGGACGGCGGCCCCAAGACGGCGAGCTCTTCGAGGAACGACGCCTCGAGGCCGTAGAAGGGGCGCTCGATCTTGCCCTTGCGCTTGGCGTCTCTCGCCTGGCAGGCCTTGATCTCGACACCGTGATGGCTGGCGAAGTCGAGGGTCGGCGCATGGAGGGTGAACCGCTTGCCCTGCGAGGTGCCGAGCGCCCCCATGCGGTCGGTGCGTGCCACCTTCGGGATGCCGCCGGCGGCTTCGAAGTGGCGGAGGAGACCCTCCATCGTGTGCTCACGGTCGACCGAGGTGGTGAACCACCAGAACAGGTGCCGGCTCCAGCACAAGACGCTCCCAAAGCACCACAAGGTGTCACCGATCCCGAACTGGCGTCCCCGCGCCGAGCAGTCCGAGAAGTCGAACTGTGCTTCCTCGCCAGGGCCGGTCTCGATGGGCACAGACACCTGGGGCGCCACCCGAAAGCGCGGGCCACGACGGGCCCGCACCTGGCGGACGACGCTCGGGTACGAGCCGGTGAAGCCCTCGGCCGAGATGATCTCGAACACGCTCGTCGACAGCAGCTTGGACGGCGGAGCGATCAGCTCGTCGACACGCTTCGCCCACCGGTCGTCGATCACCCGGACGTCTCGATTGACCGCCCGCTTTGGCGGTGGGCCGCCTTGCTTCAGCCACTTGGAGACCGTGGCGCGGTGGTAACCCACCTCCGCTGCGATCTCGGTGACGCTCCAGCCCTGGCGCTTCAGCTCCAGCACTCTGTGCACGTACTCCTCCTGGGTCATCATGACGGCGGGTCCCTCCGGCGCTCGGTCGCATGGCGCTTCCGAGCCTGGAGGGGGCCCCACCGCCGGTGGTGGATGCCCGTGGAGGTGCGCTACCGGGTCAGGTCACCAGCGCGAATTCTGGTGATCGCCGATCGCGAGTTCTGGTGATCGTCCACACACCGTCGCGGTCTTCCCTGAGGGGGATCGCGACGAGACTGCTGCGATACCATGGCCGTATCGTAGTAAGCATGAGCGTCGCTCAATACGATGTAGCTTGCTACGATATCCGGGATGCGTAGCAAGAAGGAGCCCTTTCAGGTCCGGCAGCTGGATGACTGTTGGTGGGCCGTCGCGGTACCTGGAGTCGGTCACGTCATCGACGTCCTACTCGAGCCCGTTAACGGACGACCCGAAGTTGTAGGGCTCAGGGTTCGCCCGGCTTCTTGGGTCAACTACTTTGCGGGCGAGCCGCTTCCCTACGACCCTGACACCGAGACGGCGGGCGACGTCCCAGCAAAGAAGTTTTGGGACTGGGAGCGAAGACAAAAAGCTGAGTTCCTCGAGACGCAAGAGCATCCCGTGATCACCGTCGAGGTGCTTCGCGCGTTACCGCTTGGACGGATCAGAGATTCAGTGCTCGAGGTCTCTTCGAGCGTCGAGTTCCTCTTCCGCGGAAAGGCGCCATCAAAGTTGGACGCAGGGGGCGGACTGAGTGACCAGTTCCTTCAGCGGATTGCTGAGATGTACGAAGGTCTCAGGTCCGCCGGCAACCGGCATCCACTCGTGACCATCGCCGAAAGGGAGCACGTCTCACGTGCCACGGCTAACAAGTGGGTTGGCCGTGCACGTGACCGGGGCCTCCTGCCTCCGTTCGGACGCAAGCCAGTATCGCAGAAGGACTTACAAGTCGACACCGGGGACGACAAGGTGCCGTAATAGGGTCGGTGGGCAACTCAAACCTCTGAAGGGCATCAAGTCGTGCCCTCAGACGTCCAGGGAGATCCTCGGAGCACCGTGGAGTCCTATCGCCCCGGCAGTTGAGCCACACCTGGT
>JASHRK010000125.1 GCA_030037405.1 Acidimicrobiales bacterium
CCCCCGTCCTCGCGGCCGCCGCCCTCGCCCTCGCCCTTGCCGCCTGCTCCAGCTCGCCCAGCAGCTCCCCGAGCGCCAAGGGCAAGCCCAAGGTCGGCGGCACCGCCACCTTCGCCATGCAGCCGACGGACGAGTTCAGCTGGATGCTGCCGCTCGAGAACGACGCCAACGAGGAGCCCTGGGAGCTGAGCACCGACGAGAGTATGTGGCTCCCGCTCTACTTCGAGGGCCAGGGCAGCTCACCGGTGATCAACTACCACCTCAGCCTTGCCTATCCGCCGACATATACCAACGGCGACAAGACCATCACGATCAAGCTGAAGCACTTCACCTGGTCGGACGGGAAGCCGGTGACCACTCGTGACATCCAGTTCTTCTTCGACCTCTACAAGGTGGGCGAACCGAAGATAGGGACCTACGTGCCGGGCGAGTTCCCAGGGAACATCTCGAGCATCGACTACGTAAGCGCCACGACCTTCGTGATCCACCTCGTTCGCGCCTACAGCACGCAGTGGTACACGGACAACCAGCTCGTGAACATCGTCCCCCTGCCCCAGCAGTCCTGGGACCGGGAGAGCCTGACCGGCGCGGACGGCAACTACGACCTCACGGCCTCGGGCGCCAAGAAGGTGTTCAACTTCCTCTACGGGCAGTCGGAGAGGCTCTCCACGTACGCGACGAACCCGCTCTGGAAGGTGGTCGACGGCCCGTTCACCGTCACGAGCTATGACCCGGTCTCAGGCGACACGGAGCTCACCAAGAACAAGGCGTACGACGGTCCAGAAAAGCCCTATCTCGAGCACGTGATGCTGGACGCGTTCACTTCCGACACTGCCGAGGTGGACGCGCTCCGGGCGGGCGAGATCGACTACGGCTACATCCCCTACAGCGATTACGGCCTTGTCGGGTACTTCAAGAGCCATGGCTTCGAGGTGGCGCCCTGGGCCCCCGACTACGAGCAGTCTGTCGAGATCGGTTTCACGAGCCCAACGTACGGGCCTCTCGTCGACCAGCTCTACGTCCGCCAGGCTCTCCAGCACCTCGTAGACGAGACCCTCTACCTGAAGACGACCCAGGACGGGATCGGGCAGCTGACCTACGGCCCGGTACCGAACATCCCGGGGTCTCCCTACGTGAGCCCGCAGGAGCGGCACGACCCCTACCCTTACTCGATCTCTGCCGCCCGCTCGCTGCTCACCACCCATGGTTGGAAGAAGGGCGCGGGCGGGATCATGGTCTGCGAACGCCCGGGGACGGCGGCGAACGAGTGCGGCAAGGGCATCGCCAAAGGGAGGAGCCTGACGCTCGTGCTCGACTACACGATCACCTCTCTCGTCGATCTCGCCGCGCAGGCGCAAGCCTTCCAGACGGCCGCCAGGTCGGCCGGCGTGCGGATCAACCTCGCGCCCGAGAGCGCCACGACGATGTACTCCGACGACGGCGTATGTCCACCAGGGCCGTGCAACTTCGCCCTTGCCCTCTACCCGCTCTGGTTCACGAACTACGGCGACATCGCCATCCTGCCGACTCTCGAAGAGCAGTTCGCAAAGGGCAATTACTACGGGGGCGGTTACTACTCGCCCGAGGCTCAGCATCTCATCGAGTACGCCCAGGAGCACTCCGGCCTCGCCAACATCTACAAGCTCGAGAACTACGTCGCCCGGGACGAGGCGGCGATCTGGTGGCCCACCGGTGACAACCAGATCTCGGTCGTCTCGGACAGTTTGCACGGGTGGGAACCGCAGCAGGCCTTCGGCAACCCGATGCCTGCGAGGTGGTACTTCCGCTCGTAAGCCGGTGACGAATTACTGCCTACGCCGCCTTGCACAAGCGGTAGTCGTCACCTTCATCGTGTCGGTGGTCGTCTTCATCCTCCTCCACGCCCTTCCCGGAGGGCTCGTACGCGCCCAGCTCGGGCCGAAGGCGACCACCTATGCCGTCCACCAGATCACCATCCAGGAGGGGCTCAACAAGCCTCTGCCCGTCCAGTTCTGGGTGTGGCTGTGGCGGCTGCTCCACGGGAACCTGGGCTGGTCTTACAAGGAGAACCAGGCCGTCTCGACGCTGCTCGCCGAGTTCGTCCCGCGCACGCTCCTTCTCGTTGGCTCCTCGATGCTCCTCGCCCTCGCCGTCGCCGTGCCCATGGGGCTCATCCAGGGGATCCGCCGGAACCACATCGACGATCACGGTGTCAGCGCCGTGATGCTGATCTTCTACACGACGCCGAGCTTCCTTCTCGGCACGGTCCTCATCGTCGTGCTCAGCATCTGGCTCAACGTCGCACCCTCGACGGCGGCGAACTACGGCGCCGGCTTCGGGACGGACGTGAGAGACCTCGTCCTCCCCGTCCTCACGCTCTGTCTCGGGAACGTGAGCTACTTCAGCCGCTACATGCGCTCGGCGACGATCGACTGCCTACTTGGCGACTACGTCCGCACGGCGAGGGCGAAGGGCGCCTCGACGAGGGACATCCTCCTGCGCCACGTCCTGAGAAACGCCCTCTCCTCCACGGTCACCCTTCTCGGCCTCAGCCTGCCCTACGTGCTCTCGGGCTCTCTTATCGTCGAGGCCCTCTACGACTTCCCCGGCGTGGGGCTGCTCTTCTGGAACGCCGCCCAGGACCGTGACTTCCCGGTGCTGCTCGGCGTCGTGCTCGTCGTCACGCTGGCCACGATCGCAGGCAGCCTGCTCGCCGACCTCGGCTACGCCTGGCTCGACCCGAGGGTGCGGTACAAGTGAGCATCCGCCTCGCCGGGACCGGGGAGGAGCTGCTGGGCACTGCCGCCTTGGGCGATCACGAAGGCCCTCCCGCCGAGCCGGAGGCCGTCCCGTTGTGGCGCCAGGTTCTCTCTGCTTTCACCGAGAGCAGGGCCGGCATGGTGGGGGCGATAGCCCTCCTCGTGATCGTCCTCTTCAGTTTCGTCGGCCCCGAGATCTACCGCACCAACCAGTTCGCGGCCAACCTCCTTCTCGAGAATCAGGCTCCCTCGCTCCACCACCTTCTCGGCACGACGCCAGAGGGACGGGACGAGCTCGGTGCCCTCATGGTGGGCGGGCAGAGCACGCTCGAGGTCGGCCTCGGCGTGGGGGTCATCTCCACACTGTTCGGCATCCTCTGGGGAACCGTGGCCGGCTACGTCGGCGGGTTCGTCGACGCCGTCATGATGCGGATAGTCGATGCCTTGCTGTCGATCCCGTTTCTGTTCTTCGTCGTGCTCCTCGCCGCCATGGTGACACCGACGCTCTGGCTCATCATGCTCGTCCTCGCCGCCGTCAGCTGGCTCCCGACGGCACGGCTCGCTCGTGGGGAGACCCTCAGTCTCCGCACCTTCGACTACGTCGCCGCCTCCCGGGTCTTCGGCGCCGGCACGAGCCACGTCGTGAGGCGCCACATAGCGCCGAACCTGCTCGGCATGGCCATCGTGAACGGGACCCTCAAGGTCGCCGACGCCATCTTGCTCTTCGCCTCGATCCAGTTCCTCGGACTCGGCGTACCCCCTCCTGCCACCAACTGGGGGGCCATCCTCACCGACGGGGTCACCAACCTCTTCGACGGCTACTGGTGGCAGCTGTGGCCCGCCGCGGTGCTGATCGTCGCCACGGTGCTGGCGGCAAACCTGCTTGGCGACGCCCTGAGGGACGTGGTCGAGCCACGTCTCATTACCCGCTGAGGAGGCGTCAGGGTCAGGCGCGCCCGGCCTCCTCGAGGAGGGAGGTGAGCCCGGAGGCCAGCCTGTCGGCACCGGCGGCGAGCCCGATGCGCACGTGACCTTGCCATCTCGAGCCGAAGACCGCACCAGGAAGGAAGAGGTATCCCTTCCTCTCCGCCAGCTTCCCGCACAGCTCGAGGATGCTCGGGCCGCCCGCACCCGCGCCACCAGCACCAGCACCAGCACCAACGTCGATCTTGACGAGGCCGCAGTAGCCCCCGGCCGGCCGGTGCCAGCTCAGGGTGCCCTCGCCCTCGGAGAAGAGACGATCGATCTCTGTGACCGTCTCTCTCGCGCCCTCGATCGCCGCCGCCAGGAGCTCGTCTCTCACAGAGAGGGCTATCTCCGCAAGGCGCTCGCTCACGACTGAGTTGCTGTTCGTCGTGTAGTCACGGGCATTGAGCGCCCGGGCGCGGACGTCCTCGTCGTGGCAGGCGAGCCATCCGATCCGCAACCCCCCGAGCCCCCAGGGCTTCGTCATGTCGCCGATGGCGATGGCAGCTCGCAGGCCGCCGGGCTCCTCGTCGATCGCAGAGGGGAGGGGCGGGCCCTCGAGACTGGCGAGGCGGAAGACCTCGTCGGAGAGCAACCGGCAGCCGGTCGTGCGGGACAGCTCGCCGAGGGACGAGAGCGCCGAGACGCTTGCGATGCCGCGGCCGGTCGGGTTGTTGTACGGGTTGACGACGAGCAGCTCGGCCCTCTGCTCCCGCACGAGACGCTCCAGGCGATCGAAGTCGTAGCAGTAGCCGTCGCTCTCCGAGAGCTCGTAACGGGTGACCTCGGCACCGAGACGACGGAGGAGCGGCTCGTAGGAGCCGTAGATAGGGCTCTCGAGCACCACGCGAGTGCCCGGCTCGACGAGAGCGGCGAGCGTGAGAGCTATCGCCTCGACGGCGCCCGAGGTGACGATGATCTCTTCGGGGGCGATGCCGGCGTAGAGGGAGGTGAGTGCCTGGCGGAGTGTCCAGGAGCCCTCGGTCTCGGAGTAGTCGAGGACGAGCGGCTCCAGCTCCTGCCACCCGAGCTTGGCGAGACCGAGCAGCTCACCGATGCTCGGTGAGGCGGGACCGCTTGGTGACAGGTTGATCATCTCGGGCCGGAAGGCGTAGGTGCGGAACCAGTCTTCGAGCTCGAAACGGGGCAGGGTGGTCATCCGAGTTCAGCTCCCGGCTCTCGTGGGGTTCGGGGCGGGCCGTCCCGCCCCCCGAAGTGGTTGAGATTGTGGCCCCTGCGGGACGATAACCTCAACCGCTTCGGCCCGGGGCGACGCCGGCCGGCGGAGGTCGACCCGGTGTACGGCGCTCGTGAGTAGGCTGCCGCCGTCGTGCTAGTCGTTAGTCCTGAGGCTCGCGCCGGGAGTGGGGACGAGCCGGAGACCGAGAGCGGTGCCCTCGAGGGAGAAGACGGTGGCTTCCGGGCCGCGCCAGCAGTCGAGCTCGTCTTCCGACCGGGAGACCCGCCCCGTACCGGCGGCTTCGTCGCCTACCTGGCGCCGGATCACGGCGTCGCGCCTCCACCGTGGGAGGAACGCCAAGGGCTTCTTCTGCCGGGTCCAGCAGGTGACGGCTACTTGGGTGGCTCCCTCGAGCTCGCTCTGCCCGCCGGCAGGACGGTGCGGCGCACCGAGGTGGCTGCTCACGAGATCTCCGTGGCGGACGCGCTCAGGTGGCTGGCCGACCTGGACCCGGCCTGGCGGAGCCGGGCGAGCGTGGCCGCCTGGAGCGACGCAGCCTCGGCGGGGTTCGGGATCCTGGCGCGGGGGCGCCTCTACCCGTCGCTGACGCCGGGAGGATGGGACGCCTGGCGTGCCGGCCCGTTCGATCCCGACGATGTGCGCCTCCTCGAGGCGCTGGCGGCGAGCATGGTGCCCTCGGCCCACTGCCTGCCGCTCGGGCGAGGCTCGCCTGCCCGGGTTATGTCGCCGAGCTACGCCGTGCGTGCCCTCTGGGACGCGATGGCGGACACGCTCGTGCGGACCGCAGCCGCTCCCGCCGTAGCCGGAGGGGATCTCTTCGCGGCGGTCGAAGCGCAGCAAGCCCGACCCCTCGCCGGGTGGCTGGCCGACTCGGGTCGCCCACCCGAGGGGAGTGCCCGTGTCGGCCTGCGCATCGTGCTCGATGGTGCCACCGGGGAGGACGCCGAGCCGGAGGAGGACTTGGACGAGGACTCGGAGGAGGACTTGGGCGCGGACTCGGACGAGGACGCCCAGCCGGAGGAGGGCTCGGAAGGAGCCGGTCCGATCGGCGTCGTCCAGATGACGTCTGTTATCGACCCGAGCCTGGTGGTCGACGCCGCCGAGCTCCTCTCCATGCCACCCGCCGTCCTTGCCCGGCTCGACCCCGACGCCGAGACCAACCTCCTGCTCGCCCTGCGCCGGGGGTCGCGTGCCTGGGCGCCCCTCGCCGCGCTGTTGACCCAGCGCATGCCCTCGTTTCTCAGCTTGAGCGACGGCGACGTAGAGGACCTCCTCGGCGACGGCAGCGATGCCTTGCGCGCGGCGGGGATCGAGGTGCTCTGGCCCTCGTCACTGCTCTTCGAAGGGCTGAGCCTCAAGGCTGTTCTGCGTTCGCCGCCGGAGATCGAGGGCGACGGGACCTTCTCCCTACAAGAGATGGTGAAGTTCGACTGGCGCCTCGCCCTTGGCGAGGACGTGCTCAGTCCCGAGGAGCTCGACGACCTCGCCGAGGCAAAACGGTCGATCGTCCGCCTCCGCGGCAGGTGGGTCCGCGTCGACCCTGCGATGCTCGAGCGCGCCCGCCAGCGGCGAGAACGCGCCATGACGGCGATCGAGGCGCTCGCCGCCGCCATGGCGGGTGAGATCGTCGTCGACGGCGAGGCGGTGGCTGTCGTCGCCGAGGGTGCCGTCGCCCGCTTTGCCGAGCGACTTCGCGATGTGGGCGAGGGTGCGCCGGGCGTTCTTCCGCGACCGCCGGGTCTCGCCGGCGAGCTGCGCCCCTACCAGGAACGCGGCGTGGCGTGGCTCCACCAGATGTGCGAGCTCGGGCTCGGAGGCTGCCTGGCAGACGACATGGGCCTGGGAAAGACGATCCAGGTGATCGGGCTGCACCTTCACCGCGCGGCCGCCGAGCGCGGCGCCGCGACCGGGGATGCCCCGACAGCGGATGCCACTACTCTCATCGTCTGCCCGACCTCGCTCGTCGGCAACTGGGCACGGGAGCTCGGCCGCTTCGCGCCGGCGATCCCGGTGCGCCGCTTCCACGGCCCGGAGCGCACGCTCGAGACGCTGCGGACCGGCGAGGTGGTGATCACGACCTACGGGGTGGCCCGCCGCGATCGGGAGCTGCTTGCCGGCGCCGGTTTCTCCCTCGTGGTAGCCGACGAGGCCCAGCACGCGAAGAACCCGATGTCGGACACGGCGCGGGCGCTACGCGCCATCGGCGGCGAGCGCCGGGTGGCGTTGACCGGCACGCCGGTGGAGAACCGCCTGAGCGAGCTGTGGTCGATCCTCGACTGGACGACCCCCGGACTGCTCGGGCCACTCGAACGCTTCCGCAAGAACGTGGCTCTCCCCGTCGAGAAACGCCGCGACCCGGAAGTGATCGGTCGGCTGACGCGGGTGGTGAGGCCGTTTCTTATGAGGAGGAAGAAGACGGACCCGGCGATCGCGCCCGACCTGCCGCCGAGGACGGTCACCGACCTGCCGGTGGCGATGACGCCCGAGCAGGTGACGCTCTACGAGGCCGAGGTCCGCGAAGCGCTGGAGGCGATCAGCGAGAAGTCAGGCATAGAGCGCCAGGGGCTCGTCTTCCGGCTCATGACCGTGCTGAA
>JASHRK010000126.1 GCA_030037405.1 Acidimicrobiales bacterium
GTGTAGTAACCCGCGAGGTCCCGGCTCCCGGGAGGGGACAAGACGAGGTAGCCGTCGGCGCCGTTGTCACGCGCCTGCTCGGTCAGCATCACCGCCTGGCGCGTCGAAGGTGCTCCGGTCCCGGCGATGACCGGCACGGGACCGTCTGCTGGCACCGCTTTGCGCACTGCCTGCAGGAGCTGCTCGCGCTCTTCGGGTTCCAGCGTCATCGCCTCACCCGTGGACCCGGCGACGACGACGGCTTTGACCCCGAGGGTCACGAGGCGTGAGGCGAGCTCGGCCGTCGACGGCGCGTCGAGAGAGCCGTCACGGCGAAACAGGGTTACGAGCGCGACGCCGACGCCGCTAAAGAGTGCTTCGGGCATGTCTCTTCTCGGGCTCCCCTCCGGGTCTCCCTCTAGGTCTCGCCGACAGGGCGCAGCAGGGTCGCCGCCGCGGCGAGCACGAGATGGCGGACGCGGTTCGCCGAGACGAGTCCCGCGTCGACGGCGACGGCCATCTCGAAACCGTCGACAACTGCGTTCAGCATGTCCGCCACGTCCATCGGGGGAAAGAGCGGCTCGAACACTCCGAGACGGATGCCCTCTTCGACGGCGTTGGCGAAGATCTCACGCCATGCGGCGAACACGTCGGTGACGGCGCCGCGCAACTGAGGATGCCGTGCCGCGCTGGCACAGAACTCGATCCAGGTGGCGGCGTGCCGGCTCATGGCCGGGTCACCTGTCAGCTCCTCGATGAGCACCGTCACCTTGTCCCAGGGCTCACCGGAGAGCGTCCCCGCCCGCCGCCGCCAGCGCTTGATGAGTCCTTCGCAGGTCCAGCGGAACGCCTCGGTCAAGAGAGCGTCGCGAGAGTCGAAGTAGTACTGCAAGAGGCCGATCGAGGTCCCCGCCTCCTTGGCGACGTCGCGGAGTCGAGTCCGGTCGAAACCCCGCTCGGAGACGCACACCATCGCCGCGCTCAGGAACTCGTCGCGGGTGCGCAGGGCCCCTCGCCGCGGGGCCGCCTGGACGTCGTCGCCGGAGACCCAGCGAGCATCCATCTGGTAGCGCTCACCCTCCATACGAACGAGCTTATGGGTCGTCTTTGCCCGAAGCCCGCTTCTCCGCCAGGCTGGGCTGGCCGGCTCGCGCATCGGGAGAGAGGTTGGGAGAGAGGTTGGGAGGCAGGCCGGCCGAGAGGCCGGCCCGGTACTGCTCCCGGAGCACGCCTTTCAGCAGCTTCCCGCTGTCGGAGCGGGGGAGGTTGGCGGTGAAGTCCACCGAGCGCGGGCACTTGTAGTGGGCGAGGCGGCTCCTGCAGAGCTCGATCAACTCTGAGGCGAGCTCAGGAGAGGCTTCGGCGCCGGGCGCGAGCTCTACGACAGCCTTCACCTCCTCGCCCCACTCCTCGTTGGGGATGCCGATGGCGGCGACGTCGTAGACGCTCGGGTGCTCGAGCAAGACGGCGTCGACCTCGGCGGGGTAGATGTTGACGCCGCCCGATATCACGACGTTCGCCTCCCGATCGGTGAGGAAGAGGTAGCCGTCCTCGTCGATGAATCCCATGTCGCCCATGGTGTAGTAGTCGCCGCGGTAGGCAGATGCGGTCTTCGCCGCATCCTTGAAGTACTCGAAACGCCCCTCGCTCGGCGCCTTCACGTAGACGAGGCCCACCTCGTGCGCCGGCAGACGCCGCCCGGTCTCGTCTCCGACGATGATCTGGTCATGCGGTTGAGGTCGCCCCACCGTTCCCGGCCGCATGAGCCACTCGGCGGGCTCGATCACCGTGCCGGCGCCTTCGGTCGAGGCGTAGTACTCGTAGACGATCGGTCCGAGCCACTCGATCATCCGCTCTTTCAGCTGCACCGGGCAGGGTGCGGCCCCGTGCACGATGACCCGGAGAGACGACAGGTCGTAGCGCTCGCGGACGGCTGGGGGGAGGGACAGTAGGCGGTGGAACATCGTCGGCACCATGTGCGAGTGCGTGATCCTGTGTCTCTCGATCAGCTGGAGGACCTCGGTCGAGTCCCAGCCGTCGACGAGCACCGTACCGACGCCCTTCGGGAGCGCCTGCCCGAGCGTGTAGACGGCCGGCGCTGTGTGGTACAGGGGGCCGACGGCGAGGTCGCGGTCTTCGCCCGGCCGGTAGTCGAAGCTCCAGCGGAAGCTGTAGCGGGGAGGCTTCGGGCGGTAGACGCCCTTCGGGCGACCGGTCGTGCCTGAGGTGTACAGCATTATCGAGCCGCCGACGGGATCGGGAAGGTCGCTCGGGTCCTCGCTCGCGAGAGCATCTTCGTAGCCCTCCCAGCCTGTCACCGCTCCCCCGATGCTGAGTCTCACGGCGACTCGGGGCGAGGCGGCGCCCGTTTGGTTCATGGCCTCCGAGCAACGTACGTCGGCGACGAATGCCTTCGCCTCGCAGTTGTGGACGATGTAGCCGGCCTCTTCACCGGTGAGGTGAAAGTTGACGGGCGTGAGGCGCAAGCCGGAGCGCAGGGCGGCGAAGTAGACCTCGACGAACTCTGGTCGGTTGGAGCACATGAGAGCGACGGCGTCGCCCGGACAGAGCCCATGGCTCCTAAGCGCCCTTGCAGCCTGGTTCACCCTGGCGTTCAGCTGGGCGAAGGTGAGATCGCCCACCGCCGAGGACACCGCCGGCCTCTCGGGGTCGGTCCTGGCATGCCTGGCTATGGCGAGCGCCCTGTCGAGGGGCGTCTCCAGGCGGATCGGCTCTTCTGCACCTACAGGAATTGCGTGATCGCTCATCGGGTAGCTAAGACGATACCCGGGGTTGTTTTTCGACGCCTGAAGCACGTCCGAGGCTCCTTCGAGGGCCTCGGACGCTCGCAGCGCTTCCGGCGCCCGCAGCGGATGAGAGAGGGTGGGCAAGGTGACGGTCGTTCTGAACGGGAGGGAGGACTTCTCCCTCGAGAACTTCCGCCGGGTGACGGCAGGGCTCGAGAGGGTCGAGATCGGCGACGAGGCGACGCGGGTGATGGAGGAGGCACGGGCAAACTTCCTCCGTCTCCTCGAATCGGACCGCTCCCAGTTCATCTACGGGGTCACCAGCAACTTCGGCATTCGCGCCAAGGTCGCCATCCCGCCCGAGGAGCAGCGCGAGCACGCCCGCCGCTACGGCGGCCGCGGCCTCGGTGGCCGTGGCTTTGGCCGCGAGCTCCTCGACGAGCGCGTGGTCCGTGGGATCGTCTTTGCCCGCCTCACGAATTTCGTCGCCGGCAACTCGAAGGCCCGGGCCACCGTCGCGAAGCGTCTGGCGGCGCTGCTCGACGGACCGATGGCTCCCGTCCCCATCGACGGCCAGGTCGGGGCTGGTGAGATCCTCCCGATGGCCCATGTGCTCAGGGACTTCGACCGCTCGGACCTCGAGGAGGGCGAGGGCAACGCCCTCTCCAACGGCTCGCCCTGCTCGGCTGCTCTCGTTGCCGACGTCGCGCTCGAGGCCCGCAACCGCCTGAGTCTTGCGACGGCGATCTTCGCCCTCTCCGTCGAGGCCTTTCGTGCTCCGCTCAGCGCCTACGACATAGCGCTCGACGACCTTTGGGGCGACGAGGACGAGGCCGCCTCTCTGCAAGCCTTACGCGCCTTGCTCGAAGGAGCGTCAACCGACGACCGCCGCTTCCACCAGGCACCTGTCAGCTACC
>JASHRK010000127.1 GCA_030037405.1 Acidimicrobiales bacterium
ACCCTCGACTTCCTGAACGACGAGGCCAAAGTCGACTGCATGCAGATCTCGCCCGGCTTTGCCTACGAGAAGGCACCGGACCAGGAGCACTTCCTCGGAGTGGAGCGCACGAGGGCCATCTTCCGTGAGGCGTTCGCGGACGGGCGGCGCAGGCGCTGGCGCCTCAATCACTCGCCCCTCTACCTCGACTTCTTGGAAGGCAAGGTCGACTTCGCCTGCACGGCCTGGGGGATCCCCTCCTACTCGGTGCTCGGCTGGCAGCGCCCCTGCTACCTCCTCGCCGACGGCTACGCCTCCTCTTATGCCGAGCTGCTCGAGACGACCAAGTGGGAGGAGTACGGGCGGGGCCGCCACCCGAAGTGCGAGAACTGCATGGCTCACTGCGGTTACGAGCCGACTGCCGTCGTGGCGACCGCCGTGTCAGCGCGAGAGTCGCTCCGTGCCCTCGCCGGCACCGCCCGTGCGGGGCTGGCGGCGCCGTGACGCCACCGGGATGTGGGTGTCGATGCGAGCAGGCTCACGAGGAAGGATCCGCCATCGTCTTGCAAGGAAGGCGTCGGGCGAGAGCGAGCCTGTACGAACGTCTCGGCGAGGACTTCTTCGTCGGCCTCGTCGAGCGCTTCTATGACGGCGTCGAGGGTGACCCGGTGCTGCGCCCGCTCTACCCCGCCGACCTCACCGCCTCGCGACGGCACCTCGCCCTCTTCCTCGTCCAGTACTTCGGTGGCCCCGCGAGCTACAACGCCCTCCGCGGTCACCCGAGGCTCCGCATGCGGCACTTCCGTTTCGGGATCGGACCGGCCGAGCGCGATGCCTGGCTACGTCACATGACCGAGGCCGTCCGCTCGTACGGGCGCGAGCCTGCCGACGAGGAGGAGCTCCTCTCCTACTTCTCCTCGACGGCTGCGATGCTGACGAGCTCCCCCACTACGACCTGAAGCAGCTCTGGTTCGACTGAGAATGCTGCCAGCCGAGGCGCCGTGGCGGAGAAGCGGCCAGCGACAAGGCGGGCGAGGGGGTCAGCCCCAGGGTGGTGCCAGGAGGCCGTCGAGTCCCCGCTTGGCGAGGTGATTGGCGATGATGAGGCGCTGCATCTCCGAAGTCCCCTCCCAGATGCGGTCGACCCGTACGTCGCGGTAGAGGCGCTCGACGGCGAAGTCGCGCCTGTAGCCGCGCCCGCCGAATATCTGCACGGCGCGGTCGACGACCCGTCCAGCCGCCTCGGAGGCAGCGAGCTTCACCATGGCGGCCTTGGCGTGCACGAGCTTGCGGTCGACTGCCGAGTCGATCTCGCGGGCGACGTCGTAGACGAGCGAGCGACTGAGGGCGATGTCGACCGCCGAGTCAGCCAGCATGGCAGAGATCATCTGGTTCTCGGCCAAGCGCCGGCCGAACTGCACCCGGTCGTGGGCCCAGGCGCTCGCTTCCTCGAGAGCGCGGGTGGCGGCCCCGATGCAGCGGGCGGCGATCATGACTCGTTCCTCGACGAACCACGAGCGCGTCAGCTCGTAGCCCTCTCCGATCCCCCCGAGAAGGGCGCTCTCCGGAACCTCGACGTCGAGGCTGATGGTCGGATGCTCGAAGACGTAGGTGTGCATGAACTCCGGCACCTCTTTGAAGCTCACTCCGCCAAGCTCCTTGTCGACGAGGAAGAGGGCGAAAGCGCCCTCAGGCTGCACCCGGGCGAGGACGATGAGGAAGTCGGCGACATCGGCCGAGGTGACGAACCACTTCTCGCCCCTCAGGCTGTAACCGGACCGGGTCGGCTCGGCGACCGTGACGATGCCGCTCGGGTCAGAGCCAGCTCCCTCCTCAGTCACTGCGAAGGCTCCTCGGCGCCGCCCCTCGACTGCGGGGACGAGGTACGACTCCTTCTGCTCGGGCGAGGCGGCCAGAAGGGCGTTGGCGGGTCGCCAGACGACGGCCCAAAGAGAGTTCGTCAGGCGACCGAGCTGCTCCTCGACGACCACCTGCTCGAGGACGGAGAGCCCTTGGCCGCCCACCTCGGTGGGCATGTTGACGGCGTTGAGGCGAGCCTCGAGAACGGCCCTCTTCAAGAGAGCCAGGTCGTCGCCGTCAAGGCCCCGCTCCCGGTCGCACTTCACCTCGTAGCGGGCAATCGTCTCGACCAGCTCTCTCGCCCGCGCCCGGAGCGAGAGCTGCTCCGCGGAAAGCTCTACAGTCATAGGCGGCCGGTAGTAAGTCTATGCACGAGCTAACAATATAGTATTATTTTCGTAGCCGCAAAGGCCCGTCGATGCCGACGAGAACCACGGTGGGAGGACGAGAATGCGCAAGGACGAGTCCACCTCGGTCAAGGCGGCTTCTCGACGGCGGAAACGAGCAGCCCGCGGCCTCACGCGGAGAGACGCCACCCTCGCCCAGCGGGAACGCACCTTGGCCGTGGCCGCCCGGGTGCTCGCCGAGCACGGTTTCGAGCGAGTTCGCTTCAGGGACGTGGCCGAGGCGGCCGGAGTCTCGATCGGGCTCCTGCAGAACTACTTCGTCACCCGCGACAAGATGCTCGAGGAAGCCTTCTCGTGGATGTGCCAACAGCTCATCAACCGCTGGCGTGAGCACGCCGAGCGCGAGAGCGACCCCTGGGCGAAGATCGTCGGCTTGATCGACGAGCTGGCAGGCGAGCAGGACCTCCGCAGCCACAGCTCCACTTGGCTCGAGTTCTGCTCGAGCGCCTCGCGCCACCCCAAGCTGCGCCAGCCGGTGCTCCGGGTGTACGCCAGCTGGCGCAAAATACTGATCGAAGCGGTCGACGAGGGGGTGGCTTCGGGCGCCTTCTCCCCCGCCCGCGCTTCGGAAGACGTGGCCGACGCGATCAACGCAGCCGTCGACGGCCTCCACGTGGCGATGGCCGTCCGGCTCTCCGGGATGACGCCCGAACGTTTCCGCCGGCTCGTCCTGCACGTGGCCGGGCTCCTTCTCGGCACGAGTGACGGCGCCAGCAAGGCGGCCTGAGGAATGGTGCTCACCCCATGACGGTGGTGCTCGAAGACTTGAGCGACTTCAACCTCGACACGTTGCGGCGCGTCGCCTGGGACAAGGAGGCAGTCAAGTTCGGATCGAGGGCGCTCGAACGCATGCGGAGCGCGAGACGGCAGTTTCTCGCGCTGGTGGAGACGGAACCGGACCTGCACATCTACGGCGTCACGACCGGC
>JASHRK010000013.1 GCA_030037405.1 Acidimicrobiales bacterium
TGGCAGTCTCTCCCGCTCGCCTGCCAGGAGGCGTGCAGGACGGAGCGGCGGGCGTCGTGGCGATCGCACTCGGCGCGCAGAACGCCGTCGTCCGTGCGCTCGCGGTGCCGGACCTGACGACGACCGTCCTGACCTTGACCCTCACCGGTCTGGCGGCCGATGTTCGGCGCGGTCTCAGCCCGGCGAGCCTGCGCAGGGTGCTCGCGGTGGCCAGCCTGTTCGGGGGTGCCATCGTAGGGGCAGTCCTCGTGCTCGACGTCAACTCCACGGCTGCGCTCGCCGCCCCGGCCGGCGTGCTCTTCGTGGTCGTCGCGCTGGCGGCGTTCTTCAGCCGCAAGGACCAGCCTTGGCATCGCCCCCAAAGTGCGGCTGGCGGCCACTAGTGAGGCTGGCGGCGCGGGGCGTCGTCAAGTATTGAGAAGTGAGCCTAGACAAACCGGGTCTTTCTGGTTACGATCCCGGAAACGTTTCTAGTGGCTCTCGGGAGGTAGCCGCCCCTGTGTTGACCGGCCAGGACCTGCATGTCGTTGCCTCGGGACTGGACCACCCCGAAGGCGTCTGCTGGTCACCGGCCGAGCAGGTCGCCTACGCGGGCGGTGAGGCCGGGCAGCTGTATCGGTTCGGTCTCGCGGCTGGGGCCGCCGTCGAGATCGTGACGGTCGTTCCCGGTGGGGAGCTGCTCGGTCTTGCGCTGGACGGCGCGGGCGCCGTCTACGCCTGTGATCCGGGGAACCACCAGGTCCAGCGCATCGCGGGCGCCACGGTCGCGCCTTACGGTGACCCGATCGACTATCCGAACTACCCAGTCTTCGACGCCGACGGCCGGCTGTGGGTCTCCGACTCGGGAGGGTGGGAGAACGCCTCCGGCTCCCTCGTGCGAATCCTCCCCGGTGGGAAGACCGAGAGGGTGGAGACGCGACCGTTGCGTTTTGCGAACGGGCTCGCGATTCGGGACGGCTACCTGTACGTCGTCGAGTCCGGTTCGCTCGGGCCGGGCGTCAGCCGGCTCCCTCTCAAGGGTGGGGAGCTCGAGCTCGTCGTCGAGCTGCCTACAACGGTGCCGGACGGTCTTGCCTTCGACGCCGCCGGCGGCCTCTGGATCTCGTGCTGCCAACCGAACCGGATCTACCGGTTCGGCCAGGGAGGCGAGCTCGAGACGATCGTGGACGACTGGTCGGGCGAGTGGGTGGTGAGCCCGACCAACGTCGCCTTCGCCGGCGACGAGCTGGAGGTGCTGCTCCTCTCGGCCCTGTTCGGCCATGCCGTGAAGGCGATCGACCCGGGCGTGCGGGGGATGCCGCTCGCCTATCCCGCCTTGGAGGATTGAGAAGAGAGCGAGGCGAAGACGCCTCCTCCTACTAGAGAAGGAGCCCACGGTGAACGACGATTCTTCGATCGAACCCATAAAGGACGATGCGGCGGCCCGCCTGCCGTCACGAGAGCTCTCGTACGGCACTCAGCATCGCTTTACCCGGCGGGAGGCCCTTCGGTTGGCCGCCGGCGGATCGTTCGCCGCCGCAGCCGCCTGCGGCCTCCCGGCTGCTGCGAGGAGCGGGGCGACCAAGGCTGCCCGTAGGGTGGCGGCGGCAAAGGCGTCGCCGAGACACGGCGGATCGCTCGACGTCGGCGTCCTCGGCGTCTCGAGCTCGGACACCGTCGATGCGGACAACGCCATCTCGTTCGCCGACAACGCCCGCGTCGCCAATCTCTACGACCCGCTCGCCACCTTCAGCCGGACGATGGGCTTCCAGTACGTGCTGGCCGAGGAGATAAGCCCGACGAGCAAGGCTGCCACGAGCTGGCTGATCCGCCTCAGGCCGGGTATCGAGTTCCACAACGGGAAGACCCTCACAGCGGACGATGTCGCCTACACCCTGCAGCGGATAACCAACCTCAAGCTGAACGGCGAGTCGCTGCTGAGCGTCGCCGACACGAAGAACATCCGGGTGCTCGACAAGCGCAGCCTCACCGTTCCTCTCAACTTCCCGGTGTCAGTCTTCAACGAGATCCTCAGCACGCCACCATTGTTCAACATCGTGCCCGTCGGCTACGACGTCCACCACCCCGTAGGCACCGGCGCCTTCAAGTACGAGAGCTTCACTCCCGGAGAGCAGTCTGTCTTCGTTCGCAACGAGAACTACTGGGACCATCCGTTTCCCTACGTCGATCGGCTGACGATCTACGACGTGGCCGACCAGGACGCCCAGGCGGACGGCATCGAGAGCGGCCAGTTCAACGCCATCGACCAGGTGGCGGCAGGCGCCGTCGCCGGGCTGCGATCGGCGGGGCTGAAGCTCACGGTGAGCAAGAGCTACTCGTGGAACCCGATCACGATGCGGGTCGACGTCGCGCCTTTCAACGACGTTCGAGTGCGCCAGGCCTTCCGGCTGATCATCGATCGGGAGCAGGCCCTCGAGCTCGCGGTCGGCGGGTACGGAAGGATCGCAAACGACCTCTTCGCACCGTTCGACCCCACCTACGACCATGCGCTTCCCCAGCGTCATCAAGACCTGGGAGAGGCGAAGTCCTTGCTGAAGGCGGCAGGCCATTCGAACCTGAAGGTGACGATGCAGACCTCGAGCGCCATCGGGGTTGGCGTCTACCAGACCGCGCAGATCTTCGCCGAGGAAGCGTCGCGGATCGGCGTGACCGTCAGCATCGACAACTTGACCGAGAGCGACTTCTACGGCCCGAGCTACACCAAGTGGGTGTTCGCCCAAGACGACTGGTCGACGGCCTTCTACCTCCCTCAGGTCTTGTGGTCGATGCTCCCCACGTCCGACTACAACGAGTGCCACTTCGACAACTCCCGGTACAACGCGCTCGCGAAGGAGGCACTGTCGACCGTTGACGAAGCCCGACGCGCCGGAGTAGTCCACGAGATGCAGACGATCGAATGGAACGAGGGTGGTTACATCATCCCCTTCTTCACCGGCTTTGTAGACTGCGTCGCCAAAGAGGTCCAGGGTATGGAGCCGTCAGACGTCGGCCTCCCGTTCAACGACTACCGGTTCAAGTATCTGTGGATCTCGTGAGAGTGGCTGGTTGCTCGAGCAGGCGAGGCGGCGACAGGTGACGGACAGGTACGGCACGAACACCAGCTCGAGGCTGGGTGGACGGGTAGCGGTGGTCACAGGCGTCGCTTCGGGAATCGGACGGGCCATAGCGCTCGAGCTCGCGGCAGAAGGAGCGCGAGTCGTCGGATGCGACATCGACGACGCAGGCGGGGAGGTCACGATGCGCGACATCGGCCTCTACCGGCACGCTGACGTGTCAAGGGAAGCCGAGGTCGAGGCGCTCGTTGCGGCGACCATGGAGGACCTTGGCTCGCTCGACATCTACGTCAACAACGCCGCCGTGCAGATCGAGAAGGAGCTCGTCGAGACCACCGAGGCGGATCTCGACCGGATCATCGCTACCAACGTGAAGGGCGTCTTCTTCGGCTGCAAGCACGCCGTTCGTGCCATGACGGCCACCGGCGGGGTGATCGTGAACCTCGCTTCGGTGCTGTCCTTCGTGGCAGACGGGCTGCTCGCCGCCTATTGCGCGACGAAGGGTGCAGTTCTCGGCATCACGCGGGCGACCGCGGTGCAGTACGGCCAGTACGGGATCCGCTGCAATGCCATCTGCCCGGGCGACGTGGACACGCCGCTCTTGCGGGCATACGTCGACGCCGGCGACGATCCCGAAGGAAGGCTGAGGGAGGTCGCGAGCAAGTCTCCGCTCGGGCGAGTCGCCGATCCGAAGGAGATCGCCCGTTCGGTCGTATACCTGTCGTCTGACGACTCTTCGTTCATGAGCGGTCAGACCCTCGTGGTCGACGGCGGGCTCATGGCCCTGCTCTATCGCTGAGGCGACTTGAGCCCGAGCTCGCCTCGTAGGATCGGGTAGTGGCCCAGACGAGCATCAAAGACGTGGCCGAGCGCGCCGGGGTGGCCGTCTCGTCCGTGTCGAGGGTGCTCTCCGGCCACCCCGACGCGAGCCCCGCCATGCGGCGCAAGGTGATGGCGGCAATCGACGAGCTCGACTACGTGCCAGACATGCTCGCCCAGAGCCTCAGGCGCCGGTCGACGAAGTCGATCGGCTTCGTCGTCGGGGA
>JASHRK010000128.1 GCA_030037405.1 Acidimicrobiales bacterium
TAGCCCGCCTGCCTCTCACGCTCGACCCCGGCCTTCTCCGCCATCGCCGAGAGGAGCCGCCGGTCGTTGAGCCGTATCGTCACCGGGGCGACGCGAAGCGTTCGGAAGACAGCGGCCGTCGCCTCCAGCAGCTCGCACTCGGCGAGAACCGACGGCTCCCCGATCGTGTCGACGTCGCACTGGGTGAACTGGCGGTAGCGTCCCCTGGCCGGCCGCTCGGCCCGCCAGACCGGCCCGATCTGAAGGGCGCGGAAGGGGGAGGGCAGCTTCGCTTGGTTGTGGGCGAAGAGTCGTGTCAGGGGGACGGTGAGATCGAACCGCAGCCCGAGGTCGGTGAGCTCGGACAGCTCCGTCTCGGCGGGCAGGGGATCGGCCAGGCCCCGCTTTAGGACCTTGAAGATCAGCTTCTCGTTCTCACCGCCCTGGCCGCCGGTCAGGCGCGCGATTCCCTCGAGAGCGGGCGTCTCGATGCGCTGGAAGCCGAAACCCCTGTAGCAGGAGGCGATCGTCCCGATGACGGCTTCCCGGTGGACGACCTCCGACGGCAGGAGGTCACGGGTGCCCCGCGCCGGTCCATTGTCGAGCTTGGCCACTGTCCATCCCCTCTTGCGCGCTCGGCTGGCCGCCGCCGGCAGGGTCGACGATAGCCAACCTCCTACACTGCCGCGCGTGCCCAGTCTGTGCCCGGCCTCCCGGAGCGTCGAGAAGTGAGCCAGGAGTGGCTCGATGCCCTCGATCCTCAGTCGCCCTTCGGGCTCGAGGCGCTTCCCTTCGGCGTAGTCCTCTCAGAAGGGCGCGGACCCCGCCTCGCCGTCCGTCTCGGAGAGCAGGCCCTCGACCTCGCCGCAGTGTCGGCCACCACCGGCTCGCCGCACGCCAACCTCTTCGACAAGGGCACGCTCGACCCACTTCTTGCTTCAGGGCGAGCCGTCTGGCACGAGGTACGCGAGGAGATAGCCGAGTGGCTCACGAGCAGGCGCCGTGCCGCCTCGACCCGCCCTCATCTCCTCCCGCTCGCCGGTCGTGCCTGCGCCATGCCTTTCAGCATCGCCGACTACGTCGACTTCTACTCGAGCGAACACCACGCCGCCAACCTGGGCAGGCTCTTTCGGCCGGGAGCCGACCCCCTCCCGGCCGCCTGGAAGCACCTTCCCATCGGCTACCACGGGCGCGCCGGTACGGTCGTCGTCTCGGGAACGCCAGTGGTGCGCCCCTCAGGTGTCCGCCTCGCCGGCGACCCTGCCGAGGCGCGAGTAGGTCCGTCCGAGAAGCTCGACTTCGAAGCCGAGGTGGGTTTCGTCGTCGGAGTGCCCTCGGAGCTGGGCATTCCCGTCCCGATCGACCGCTTCGAGGAGCATGTCTTCGGCGTCCTGCTGGTGAACGACTGGTCCGCCCGCGACATACAGGCCTTCGAGAGCGTCCCCTTGGGGCCGTTTCTCGGAAAGTCCTTCCTGACGACCATCTCCGCCTGGGTCCTACCCTTGCAGGCGCTCGAGGCGGCCCGCCTGGACCAACCCCCGAAGGAGCCCGCGGGATCTTCGCATCTCGCCGGGCACGCCGGCCACGCCGGCCACGCCGGCAGCGGGTACGCCATCGAGCTCGAGGTGAGGCTGAACGGCTCGGTCTTGAGCCGCCCTCCCTTCGAGACCATGTACTGGTCGGCCGCCGAGCAGCTTGCCCACATGACCTCGAACGGAGCCTCGCTTCGGACAGGAGACCTCTTCGCCTCCGGGACCGTGAGCGGCCCGGCCCATGGCCAGTACGGCTCGCTCCTCGAGCTCTCGTGGAACGGCACCCAGCCTGTCGAGCTGGAGGACGGCTCGACCCGCCGCTTCCTCCTCGACGGCGACGAGGTCGCCATGACGGCCACCGCCCCCGCTCCCTCTGGCTGCAGGCTTGGCCTCGGGGAGGTCACGGGTCGGGTCCTCCCCGCCCGCCCGACCAGGGCCGCTCCGGCGTAACCCAACCGCCGTAGGCTGTAGCTTGGCCGGGTCATGACCAACCGCATCGAGATCGAGCTGACGAGCGCGCGGGACGACGACACCTACACCTGGCGGGCGGCAGGCGCTCGCCAGCCCCGGGGAGTCGTTCCCATCTCGCTCCTGCCGTCGGGATCGAAGGTGGGTGACGTCCTGCGGGTGGAGGTAGACGTAGAGATCGACGGCATCACGGTGACGGCCGTGCTGCCGCCGAGGGAGAAGAGCGCCGTGGCGGGACGCATCGAGCACATCGGTCCTGGGCGACCGGTGGCGAGCGTCACCACCGTGCTCGCCTCGAAGCCAGAGCGACGAGGGCGAATGGCTCGCGAAGCCGATACCGGTGAGCGGTTGCGCGATCGCCGTCCCCGGACATCGACCGGACGCCCGGGCCATCGCCCTCGCGGGGACGCCGAAGGCCCAGGCGACATACCGGAAAAGCGGGAAGCAGGCGATCGCCCCTCGACCGGGCGCCACCCCTCGTCCGGTCGGCGGCTCGAGGACGAGAGGAGGCAGGCGCCGGATCGCGGCAGGCCACGAAGGGAGGGAAGGCCTTCCGGCAAGGGGGACCTGGCACCGCGGCGAGGCCCGGTGCGCTTCGAACCGGGAACGGCTCATCGCGAGGCTTACTTCGCCACGCTCACGCCCGAAGAGCGGCCCATAGCCGAGCACCTGGCGACGGGTGGCTTACCGGCTGTTCGCAAAGCCCTCACCGACGAGCAGCAGCGGGCCCGCGCCGAGGGTCGGCCCGTCGCCTCCGGAGAGCCGATAATCGCCATCGCCGAACAGCTCCTGCCAGATGTGAAGGCAGCCGTCTGGCTCGACCGGGCCGAGGCGGCCATAGGGCGCGCCGACGAGATCACGCTCCGTGACCTGCGGGCGACCGTCGTAGCGGCAGCACCCCGCGACGAGGCCGGCCGGGAGCTCGAACGTCAGCTGCGCGAGGCGCTCGACCGAAGGGTGACGAAACTTCGCCGTGACTGGGAAGAGCACCTGGCACATGCTCTCGAGAACGGCCGCGTCCTCCAGGCGCTCCGCCTCTCGGCCAAGCCACCCGAACCGGCCGCTCGGTTCCCCGCTTCTCTCGTGATGCCGCTCGCAGAGCAGGCCGGGCAGGCGATGACAGAGGAGACCCCGCCGGAGAGGTGGCTCACCCTCCTCGAGGCGGCGCTCCTCTCACCCGTGCGCCGCCAGGTGAAGCCGCTCGGGATGGCAAAGGACCCGAGCGGTGAGGTCGAGCGCCAGAGTCGCAACGCGGCTGGGCGCCTGCCGGCCCTCGCCCGTCTCCTCGGCATGCCGATCCCGCCTCCGCCCCAGCCGCTCGCCCGCAACGAGCGCCCCCGTACGGCGCCCCGGCGAGACAAGGCGGGCGCGGCGGGCGCGGCGGGCGCGGCGGCGGCGGGCGAGAGCCCGGGTGAGGTCCCCTCGTCCCCGCAGGCTCGAAGCTCAGAGGACGCCGTGGTCGACGAGGAAATCGGCGAGCCCAGGGGCGAGGTCTAGACCTCTCACCTCCTCGAGCGGGACCCAGCGGACCGCAGCGGCGTCGTCCCCCGCCCGAGGTGCCTCTGGCCGCTCGCCCTGGCCGGCCGGCACGGCGGAGAAGTCCAAGGTCACGAAGTGACGGCTCCCGTGGCATAGGAGGGCGTAGCCGACCAACTGGCCCACCTCGACGGTGACCCCCGTCTCCTCCTCCGTCTCACGCCTGACGGCCTCTTCGAGGGTCTCCCCCGCCTCGACGTGCCCACCCGGGATCGACCAGAGCCCACTCGAGGGCTCGTGGCCTCGCTTCACCATGAGGAGACGGCCGCCGTCCACGACGATGGCACCGACGGCAAGACGAGGTTCCTCCGGCTCTTGTGACGAGGGTTCTTGTGACGAGGGTTCGCTCACGGCCTGATCTCACTCCCCGAAGCGGCGGTGCATGACGATCAGGCGTGCGCTCAGTCCCGCCGACTCGAAGAAGTTCTTGGCCTCACGTGCCCCCGGAAGAACGGGAGCGTCGATCCCCGTTGCGCCAGCCCGCACAGCCCAGCTCGTAACGAGGTCGAGGAGCGCCTCCCCCGCCCCCACCTCGCGGGCCTCTGGCTCCACGTAGATCCCCCGCAGGCGGCAGAGTGTCCTCTCCCCGTCCAGCAGGGTGATGACGGCATCGGCGAAGCCGACAAGTGCCCCGTCTATGGTCGCCACCGCTGTCATCGAGACGGTACCGGGAGCCGCCGTGCCAGCCTCGGGCGCTGGGAAGGACCTGGGCAGCTCGCCCGCGAGGTAGAGAGACCCGCCCCGCTCCCCCACGACAGACGCTCGCGCCCTCTCCCTCAGCGCCGACAGGAAAGCCTCGTCCTCCGCTCCGGCGCTCCGGGCAGAGACCTCCATGGGGCTGCTCGCCCTCGCCGTCTAAGCCTGCGAGAGCCTGTCAGGCGAGCTCAGCTGGGAGATCCGGTGAAGGATGGTCCGCCGGCCCCGGGTCGCGAGCTCGTAGTCGCGAACGGCCGCCAGCTCCTCTTGTCGGAGCGAGCTCAGTCGCTGCACCACCTGGGAGGCGGCAAGCGTGGCGTACCCAGGGATCGGGAGGGACTCCGCCTCGGGCACCTCGCCGCCTCCCTCCGCCTGCGTGTCCTGCCTGCCGACCGAGGTGGCTGGCGCTCTCGCACCGGCGTGGCGGCCAGGAGAGGTGGCTGGAGCCTGACGACTCTCGCCGTTCGCCCTGAAGGGAATGGACGGCGTCACCGATGCGACCCTCCGTTGCCCTTCCCGCACGGCGAGCCTGCCCACGGTCCGAGCGACCTCGAGCTGCTTGCCCAAGCGTTCACGACCCCTTCCCGCCAGGGTGGGCAGCTCCTCGGAGAGCGAGAGCGCCGCTCCTAGCGGCAGGAAGACGGTGACGTCCAGGAGCCTCTCGTACAAGGAATGCCCGTCAGCCATCGTCTCGACCCTACTCGGGCCCTCATACGCAGTCACGGCACAGCATCTTCCTCTTGTCGGCCAGCTGCGTCTCGCTTTTCACCAAGAAACAAGAGCGGCACACGAACTCGCCCGGCTGCTTCGGCAGGACACGGGTGCTGCCATCTCCTCGATCGTCGACGTCGACGACTTCCTCGTCATCGACGTCCTCGTCCCCGACGACGAGGCGCTCCTTCAAGATGACGTCGAGGCTCGCCTCCACGTCGTCGTCGTCGAGCTCGTCCTCGTCCTCTTCGTCTCCGGGTGCCTCCTCTTCGACGCTTCGAGTGCTGATCGCGCCCTCAACGGTGCCCTGTTCCTCCTCTTCCTCCTCGTCGAGGGAGTCGTCGTCGAGGTCGTCGTCGTCGAGGTCGTTGTCGTCGAGGTCGCCCTCCTCGAGAGCCTCCTCGTCGAGCAGCTCGTCTGAGAGCTCGTCGAGGTCACCCTCCCCGTCAAGCTCACCATCAGGGAGATCGGCTGCCTCGACGTCGTTCGCGATGTCCTTTGCCATTCAGCTCCTCGGCTGGTTCTTCTCGATACGCCGTCGCCCCGGGCGCGACCGTCGCTCAGGCTTCGCCCTCGCCCTCAGGGATGAGGGCGCGATGACTATAGGGCAACACCGGAGGTCTTCCGCACCTTCCCACCGGTCGGGAAAAGGGGCTGCAACGCGGCGAGATCCTTGCGGCGAGGGAGGGCCCAGGGTGCCTTTGGGGCCACCCTTGTCGCCTGCCCGGGCGCTGCCACCGGTTTCCCGGCTGGGCGTTCTCTACTCGACCCCCTGGGCCTCCATCACTCGCAACTCCCCCCGTGAGACTTGAGAGGCACCTCACCGGGCACACCGGCGGCACCTTGTCGACCAGGGGACCACATAGTTATGACGAGCGCGGGGACGCTCGTCAAGGGGACCCGGAACGTTCCTGCTCATCGCCGCGAGCCGCCGCTCGAGCTTCGGCTGCGAGCCGCCCGAGCTCGACCTCGCCCTCCTCGAAGAACGACATGGCGCCGGCAAGCGACCGGTGGCCCGCCTCGTCGGCTATGAGGTGGTACATGTCGGAGACGACCTTCCTGTAGGCAGGATGACCCTGGGGACTCGAGCGCAGCTCGATGACGTGCATCGCCTCTCGGGCGTTCATCTCCATCGAGAAACGCACGTTGTAAGCGAGGGCGACGGCGTAGCCGCTCTGGACGGGGAAGTACTTGACGAGGGCGTCGTGAAGGGCCCGGGACCGCTCGAGGGACTCGACGTAGCGCCCGGAGAAACCCGCCTCTCCCACGAGCTTGGGAACCTCGTAACCGAGATCGGTCCCGAGCGTCTGCCACTCGATCGTGAGAAGACGGTGGCGCTGCAGGTCACGGAAGGCCCCGTAGTCGCAGACGACGTCGAAGCGGTACGAGGTCGCCTCGAAGGCTCTCCCGGGCCGGTGGCGGCGGTTCGAGCGCGGGCCGACGTAGGTGGCCAGGAGACGCTGGCGCTCGGCACTCGAGAGCCCTGCGACACGAGCACGCAGCTTGGCCTCGGGCTCGTTCGTGTGCTCGTAGCAGATCGCCGCCAGCACGCGGTCCTCGCCGTCGGCGTCATAGCCCGTGAGCGTGACCGCCGCGCCCGGCTGAGGCGCCTCGCTCCCCCACAAGCTCGCCACGACGGCGGCCGTCTCCTCACGGGCCGCTCGGAGGTAGTCGACCCAGACGCCTCCTCGCTCCGGGCGATCGACCCGAGTGAGGAAGCTCGGGATCACCTTGCGCAGCTCGGTCACCATCAGCTCGGCATACCGCCACGCCTCCGGCAGGGAGCTTGCCCTCATCCGTAGGAGCAGCTGCTCGTAAGCCTGGCCTGAGCCGTAGATGCCGACGTTCGAGAGCGAGCCGGCGGGCAGCAGTCCTCGGAGCGCGTCGAGGCAGGCGGCCCGCACGGCCTGGTGGTGGGCGAAAAGAGAGACGCCTCCTGTCCGAGGCGTGCGGCGCCGCACGAAATCGTCGAGGAGAGGGAGGAGCTCGTTATAGGTGTCGAACATCCGGTCCATCTCGCCGACGTAGCGAGCTCCGAGGGGCGACTCGAGGATGGCGGGGTCCCGGTAGTAGCGGTAGTGGCCGTTCGCGAGCCTGATGTCGTAGGGGATGTAGCGCGTCGACTGCTCGAGGTAGGAGAGGATCCGGCCGCGCTCGAGCACCTTCGTGAGGAGGTTGGATGCCTGCTCGCAGGCGAGGTGGACACCGCCTAGCTGCGCCACAGAGTCGTCTCCGTAGTCGCTGAAGACTCGTGAGTAGAGGTCCTCTGCCCTCTTCAGGCCAACCGTGGCATCGACGCCGGCGTCTCCGCTCACGTCGAGGTCCTCGACGAACTCGTCGAGGAAGAGGCGCCGCAGGCTCTTCGGCGAGCGCGAGTACCTGGCAAAGAGGGCTCCCTTAACGACCTCTGGCAGGTTGACGAGTGCGAACACAGGTCCATCGAGGTTCGTGAAGTAGCGGGAGAGCACCTCCCGCTCCTCGTCGTCGAAGTCTTCCGGCGTCACGGGCGGCATGCCCCGCCGAGATTACGATGCGCCCCGCTTCGAGACGTGGATGGTCGGGGCGGGGTCGTCCTCGTCACCGTCGGCCGCGACCGGGGCCTCGACCCGGGAGGAAGCGGCCACGACCCCCCTGAGGAGCCGCCGGGCGGCACTCTCCGCCGAGGACCGCGTCGTCGCCAGCGGTGCCACGACGGCGATCTGGCGCAAGAGGTCGATGACCTGTTTCGTGCTCCGGACGAAGTCGCCACCCGACATGACGAGACCTCCGCCGCCGGGCCGCCGTGGGCTCCTTCCCGCCCGGGTCTGGGGAGAGAGGACGCGACGGAGATCCCTCCCCCGTGCCCAGTCGCGGGCAAGGGCGGCAAAGCCGGGGTCTATCCCCCTCGTCACGGGCAAGGACCGGGCGCGCTCGTCGGCTGCGAGGGCTTGCGAAAGCTCCCCGACGGCGGTGATCCGCTCGGAGACGACCCCCGGCGGAGGTACCGTCGCTCCCTCCCGCTCTCGCCGGCTCTCGTAGCAGAAGGCGGAGGCGGTGGCGGCAAGGGCGGCCGGCTCGAGCCCGTCGAGAAGGCGCGCCTTCAGGCTCTCGGCCACGAGGAGGTCGCATTCGTGGTAGAGGCCGCCCAACATCTCCCCCGCCTCGGTCACGGACCAGCCGTTCACGTACCCCCGTGACTCGAGCATCTCGAGCACGTTCGTGAGCTGGCGGCCGAGGTCGTCCTCGGAGAGGAACTGCGCGAACGACGACGTCACGAGGCGGTAAGCCTCCAGGCGGTCGAAGCGACGCACGAGGCTGATGGCGAGGTTGTAGGTCGGCCGGAACGACGACGTGAGAGCGCGACCCGCTGCGCCGGCCAGCCTGGCGACGTCGTCGAAACCGTAGAAGGGCGAGGCGAGCACGACCCCGTATCCGACCTCGTCGATCCCGCGCCGCCCGGCACGGCCTGTGAGCTGGGTGTACTCGCCAGGCGTGAGCTCCTCGTGAGCCGTTCCGCTGAACTTGACGAGGTCCTCGATCACGACGGATCTCGCCGGCATGTTGATCCCGAGGGCGAGGGTCTCCGTGGCGAAGACCGCTTTCACGAGGGCGGACCCGAAGCACTCCTCGACCGCCTCCCTGAAGGGCGGGACGAGCCCGGCGTGGTGAGCCGCCAGCCCGTTCTCGAGCCCGGCCACGAACCTGCCGTAGCCAAGCACGGTGAGATCGTCGTCGGAGAGGGCGTCCACACGGGACTCGGCGATCTCGCGTATGCGGGCGCGCTCCGCCGCCGAGGTGAGCCTGATGCCCTCGTCGAGGCAGTACCGCACGGCCTCGTCGCAGCCGGCCCTCGAGAAGACGAAGAGGATCGCGGGAAGAAGGCCCTCCTCGTGCAGGCGCTCCACCACCTCGGCGCGCCGGGGGCGGTAGGTGCGCGGCCTCGACCGGTGCGGGCGCTGCGTCGCCGGACGAAGCCGCGAAGCTCTCCCGTGTCGGGCCATCATCTCGTCGAGGGCGATCGCCTCGGGGTTGGGACGGCCGTTCACGAAGACCGGCAGGAGGTGGAGCCTTGGGGCCGCCCTGTCGCCGATGGCGAAGAGGTCGTGAAGGGCCACGGGGCGGCGGTCCTCCCGCACGATCGCCGTCTCGCCCCGCACGCGCCCTATCCAGGCGGCGAGCTCGCCGGCGTTGGCGACCGTCGCCGAGAGACAGACGAGCTTCACCTCCGGCGGAGCGCCGAGGATGACCTCCTCCCACACGCCCCCGCGATAGGGGTTCTCGAGGAAGTGGACCTCGTCGAGGACCACATAGCCGAGAGCGGAGAGAGAGGAGCGTTCGGAATGGATCATGTTTCTCAAGACCTCGGTCGTCATCACGACGACCTGGGCACTCCCGTTTATCGAGTTGTCACCGGTGAGAAGCCCCACCCGTTCCGGCCCATGGCGCCTGGTGAGGTCGCCGAACTTCTGGTTGGAGAGCGCCTTGAGCGGCGTCGTGTAGAAGACCCGCGATCCCTCCGCGAGCGCCAGGTGGACGGCGTACTCCGCGACGACGGTCTTACCGGCGCCCGTCGGCGCCGTCACGAGGACGGAGCGCCCTGCCTCCAGGCTCTCCATCGCCTCGAGCTGGAAGCGGTCGAGGAGGTAGGGATGGGAGTGCTCGAAGGAGCGGCGGAGCTCTGCGTACCGGCCCACCGTCACCGGTGGAGGAGCCGGCCCACAACTATCGCCCCCTCGTAGAAGATCACCATGGGGACGGCGAGGGCGAGCATCGAGTAGGGGTCCGAGCTCGGTGTGATCACGGCCGCGAAGACGGTGATGAGGAGGATCGCCCAGCGCCGGAAGGACCGCAGCGCCCGGGAGGAGACGGCTCCGGCGAGCTCGAGGGCGACAAGCACGACCGGGAACTCAAAGGCGATCCCGAAGATGAGCACGAGGGCGGCGAGGAGCCCGATGTAGTTGCTCGGCGTGAAGATCGCCTTCACGGCAGGCCCCGAGGACCCGATGAGGAAGATGAGCGCCCGGGGGTAGATGAAATAGGCGACGGCGCCGCCTCCGGCAAAGAGCGCCACGCTCGCGAGGGTGAAGGGGAGGGCGTAGCGCTTCTCGTTCGCCTTCAGCCCGGGAGTCACGAACATCCACAGCTCGTAGAGGATCACGGGCAGAGCGAAGACGATCCCCCCGTAGGCGGCGACGTTCAGGCGGGTCGTGAAGCCCTGGAGGGGGGCGGTGATGTAGAGGCTGCAGCTGTCGTGGAACTCGTGGGCGGCGATGCAGTAGGGGTCCCTCAGGGTGTTGAGGATGGGCCCGTAGAGGAAGTAGGTGGCGATGCTGGCACACACGAAGAAGACGATGCAGACGATGAGGCGGTGGCGTAGCTCGCCAAGGTGCTCGAAGAGCGTCATGGCGTCGGGTGAGGGCCGCGCCTCACGCCTCAGCGTGCGGACCATCGCCTCTGCCCCGGCGTCAGTTCCAGCTTGGGTCGTCGAGATCGGGGCGGATCTCGACGGCGAGCAGCCCTTCGGGAGAGCCGGTCGGCATGCTGGCGAGGAGGGCACCGCTCGCGTACCCCCTGCCCTCGGCGCCGACGGAGTGCCAGCCCGCCGGCACGCCCTGGGGGGCCGTCACGTCGACGCGTCCCGACCCGATCCCCGGCGAGGGCTCCCGGGAGGGCCAGGGGTCCTCCGAGCCGGTGAGGGAAGGATCCGTCCCGTCCTCTTCTCCCCTGCCCCGCGTGCGCGTATCCGCCTCGGCCATCATGCTCGTCAGGTAACCGGTGAGGCCGCGTGCCGGCAGCGCCGGCAGCTTGGGGATCTGCACATCCGGCATGGCGCTTCGGACCTCGTCCTCCAAGCGCTCACGGAACTTCGTGAACTCTCTCCACATGGCACCGATCTGGCGAGCGGCGCGGGGAAGACGCTCCGGGCCGAGCAGGATGAGGCCCAGAGCGAGGATCATGAGGAGCTTGGCGGGGTCGAGACCGCCCATGGGGCCCAAGTGTAGTGACGCCGCTCCGGTGTGCGAACCGGCGGGGCGCCGGACGCCGACTCC
This sequence comes from Acidimicrobiales bacterium, assembly GCA_030037405.1. GTDB lineage: Bacteria > Actinomycetota > Acidimicrobiia > Acidimicrobiales > Bog-793 > JOPF099. Next base: position 10,952 of record JASHRK010000128.1, read on the forward strand.
TCAGATGGCGTCGATGAGCCGCTCCACTCGCTCGTCGTGAGAGCGGAAGGGGTCTTTCAGGAGCACCGTCCGCTGGGTCTGGTCGTTGAGCTTGAGATGGACCCAGTCGACGGTGAAGTCTCGCCTCCGCTCCTTCGCCCGGCGGATGAACTCCCCCCGCAGACGTGCCCGGGTCGTCTCGGGAGGCTGCTCCATGGCGATCTCGATCTTCTCGTCGTCGCTCACGCGATCGACGCGGCCTGCCCTCTGCATGAGGTAGAAGACGCCGCGCTGGCGATCGACGTCGTGGTACTGGAGGTCGAGGAGGGCGATGCGGGGATGGCCGAGGGGGAGATGGTGACGCTCCCGGTAGGACTCGACGATGGCGTGCTTGATCACCCAGTCGCACTCCCTGTCGAGGGAGAGCGGGTCCTTCTCGATCTGCTCGATGCAGTGGCTCCACATCTCGAGCGCCCGGTGCTCGAGGGGAGGCAGGCCTCGCTGCTCGTTGTAACGAATCGCCCGCCCGAGGTACTCGCGCTGGATGTCGAGGGCGCTCGCCTCCCGCCCGTTGGCGAGACGGACGAGACGGCGGCAGGTGATGTCGTGGCTGATCTCGCGGATAGCCCGGATCGGGTCCTCGAGCGTGAGATCGCGCAGCAGGACGCCAGGCTCCTCGAGCATCCTGAGGAGGATGCTCGTGGCGCCGACCTTGAGAAACGTCGCGTACTCGCTCATGTTCGAGTCGCCCACGATCACGTGCAGCCGGCGGAAGCGCTCGGCGTCGGCGTGGGGCTCGTCACGGGTGTTGATTATCGGCCTGCTTCGCGTCGTGGCCGACGAGACGCCCTCCCAGATGTGCTCGGCGCGCTGGGAGAGACAGAACATGGCGCCCCTCGCCGTCTGGAGCACCTTGCCGGCGCCGGCGAAGATCTGGCGGGAGACGAAAAAGGGGATGAGCACCTGGGCGTAGTGCGAGAAGTCGTCCCGACGGCTCGTCAGGTAGTTCTCGTGGCAGCCGTAGGAGTTGCCGGCCGAGTCGGTGTTGTTCTTGAAGAGGTAGACGACCCCGCGGATGCCCTCGTCACGGAGCCGAGCCTCCGCCGAGCGCACCAGGCTCTCGAGGATCCGCTCTCCGGCCTTGTCGTGGGCGACGAGGTCCTCGATCGAGTCGCATTCGGGGGTGGCGTACTCGGGGTGGCTCCCGACGTCGAGGTAGAGGCGAGCACCGTTCTCGAGAAAGACGTTGCTCGAGCGGCCCCAGCTCACGACCCGCCGGAAGAGGTAGCGGGCGACCTCGTCCGGGCTGAGGCGGCGCTGCCCCCGGAGCGTGCAGGTCACCCCGTACTCGTTCTCGAGGCCGAAGATCCGCCGCTCCATCGCTCCCACGGTAGCCTCGCACGGGATGCCTTCGGCAGCTCGAATGCGCCACCTGACGACAGTCCGTGGCTCGTTCCACGGACGGCTCATCGCTGCGCGCCTCGGAGCCGAAGGAGTGCTCGTCGAGCTCCGCGGGCTCGCCGACGGACCCTACCCTCTCTTGAGCGCCGTCGAGGTCTACGTGGCTGCCGACCAGCTCGAGCTTGCCCGGGAGATCCTTCTCGCCGACGCCGTCGACGCCGCCGTCGACGACCAGGGGATCGAAGCCGAGCTCGCCGCTTCCCCCTTCGGGCTCACTTCGCTCGAAGCCGCCGAGCCGGCTCCCTCGTCGAGGAGGGAGCGCTCGAACCGGGTCGCCGGCAGGATCGCCTTAGCCGCTCTCGCCGTCGTGCTCGTCGTCGCCCTTCTCGTGGGCATCCTCGCCGTCGTCACCTGAGAGCTCGGCCTCCGTCGCCGGGGCCACGACGGAGGCGCCGTTGGCGCTGCCGAGGATCTCGACCAAGCTCCCGTTGTCGAGGCGGCGGAAGGCACGGCGCTCGCTTCCCTGCTCGAGCACTGCCGCCTCGAGATCGTCGGTGTTGAGAACCCTGTCGGGACCGGCCAGCGCCGCCACGCAGCTCCGGAGCGCCTGAGCGAGCGACCACGACCGATCGTAGGAAGCAGACAGCTTGGCGGCGATGGTGCCGGCGTCGCCGCCGAGCACCGTGAAGCCGACCTCGTCGACGACCGTGCCGTCGTAGGCGATGTGGTACAGCTGCTGCGAGTCGCCGTCCGCGCCGAGCTCGGCGACGAGGATCTCGACCTCGAGCGGCTTCATCTCGTGCGTGAAGACCTGCCCGAGATACTGGGCGTAGAGGTTGGCGAGGGAGCGGGCGTCGACGTCCTCCCGGGAGTACGAGTAGCCCTTCATGTCGGCGTGCCTGACGCCCGCCACCCTTAGCTGGTCGAACTCGTTGTAGCGGCCGACGCCGGCAAAGGCGACCCGGTCGTAGATCTCGCTGATCTCGTGAAGGGTCCGAGACGGGTTCTCGGCGACCATGAGGATCCCTCGGTCGTACACCGTCGCCACGAGCGCCCGCCCACGAGCGATGCCCTTCTGGGCGTACTCGGCCCGATCCTTCATCACCTGCTCGGGAGCGACGTAGAAGGGCATGCTCATGGCTAAGCGTCCTCTCCCCCGCCGCTCCTGCCGCTCTCCCACCCAGCCGGCGATCTCGGGCTGGCAGCAAGAACGCTCTCGAAGCTCGCCGCCACGACGTCCTCGGCGAGCCTGCGGTAGCCGGCGGCGTCGACGACGGCCACTATCGGGTAGATGCCGCGAAGCGGGTCAGGCCCGCCTGTGGCGGTGTCCTCGTCGGCCGCTTCGAAGAGGGCCTTGACGGCGAGCTGCACGGCATCTGCCTCGCCTGCGGCCGGGTCGTAACCCAGCTTCACCGTGTTCTTGGCGTCGCGCCCGCCCGAGCCGGTGGCGTGGAACTCGAGCTCCTCGTAACGCCCGCCGGCGGCGTCGAAGGAGAAGATCCGTCCCGTCTTGCGCCGGAGGTCGTAGCCGGCGAAGAGGGGCACCACGACGAGGCCCTCCATGGCAAAGGGGAGGTTGGCCCGCACCATCTGAGCGAGCTGGTTCGCCTTGCCCTCGAGGCTGAGGGCGGTCCCCTCGACCTTCTCGTAGTGCTCGAGCTGGGTCTGGAAGAGCCGCACCATGTCGATGGCAGGTCCGGCGGCGCCCGCTATGGCGATGGCAGAGTACCGGTCGGCCGGGAAGACCTTCTCGATCGTGCGGTGGGCGATGACATGGCCCTCGGTGGCGCGCCGGTCGCCGGCCATCACGACGCCGCCCGAGTAGCGGAGCGCCACGATCGTCGTGGCATGTGGGACGCCGACACCCTGGAGGGCGCCGGGTACGCCGGGAACCCCGCCGGGTGAGTAAGGAGCGCTCGGCGGGTTGTAGGGAGCACGCGCCGGCACGACCGCCAGCTCGTGCCTCAAGGGAGGACCCGGCTCGCTCCGGCGGACGAGGTCCGCGAAGCTCGAGCCCGGATCGGCGCCCGGGGGGAAGAGCGGCAGCGTCATCGAGGCAGGCTACCGCTTGCAGGCCTGGCCGCGGAGCCTACTGACCACCCTTTTGCACGTAGTTACGGACGAACTCCTCGGCGTTGTCCTCGAGCACCTCGTCGATCTCGTCGAGCAGATCGTCGATCTCGGCCTTCAGACGTTCCCCTCGCTCGGTAGATGCCGGGGTCTCCTCTACCTCCTCAGTCGTCTCGACGGTTCTCGTCGAGCTGCGACGCTTCTGTTCACGTTCAGCCATCTCGTCTCCTATGAGCCCAGGCGCTCGACGAGCTCTGCCGGGCTCTCACATTCATCCAACAAGGTATCGACATGCTTAGCCGTTCCCCTGAGCGGTTCCATCATCGGCACCCGCCTCAACGGGTCCTGCCCTACGTCGAACACCACCGAGTCCCAGTTGGCGGCGACGATCGCCGGGGCGAAGCGCGCGAGGCACTGGCCGCGGAAATAGGCCCTCGTCGTCTTCGGAGGACCGGTCACGGCCGCCTCGACGTCGTTCTCGTCCACCAGCCTCTCCATCCCGAGGCGGCCGAAAAGCGACTTTGCCGGGCGCATGTCGTGGTATTGGAGGTCGAGCGCCGCGAGACGGTCGTCTCCCCAGTCGAGCCCGTGACGCTCCTTGTACGCCTCGACGAGGCGGCGTTTCGCCACCCAGTCGAGCTCTCGCGCGAGCGACTGCGGTTCGGTCTCCAGCGCGGCGAGCACGTGCTCCCAGCGCTCGAGGAGGAGACGGCCGACCTCAGGCTCGCCGAGGACCCCGAGACCGCGGTCCTCGGCGTACTTGCGTGCCATCGCGAACAGCTCCCACTGGACCTCGACGGCAGTAAGCCTTTCCCCGCTCGAGAGCTCGACGACCACGTTCAAGTCGGGATCGTGCGACACCGCCCGGATCGCCCCCACCGGCGAGGACAACGTCACGTCGCGCCCGGCGTCGAAGTCGTCCTCGATCATGGCGAGGACGAGAGCCGTCGTTCCAACCTTCAAGAAGGTGGCCACCTCCGAGAGGTTGGCGTCCCCGACGATCACGTGAAGGCGCCTGTACTTCTGGGGATCTGCGTGCGGCTCGTCGCGGGTGTTGACGATG